>NZ_JACJPT010000002.1:0-137288 GCF_014696195.1 Sphaerospermopsis sp. FACHB-1094
TTTATAATCATGATCAAATCAATATTTTGATATAGCTTGCTCAAATTTTAATATATTTTGGGCTATTTTTATCACAGATTTCTTAACATTCAACACTTCTGCTTTTGTACTTCATATTTACATAAATTACTGGCTATAATTAACCCACAAAAGCAATTAGATAATACCTTAATTACCTAGCCAAGAAGTAGCATTACGATTAAATTAAAACTATAACCGACAGTAAATTATATCAAAAAGCCTATCAAGTTTACATCAAATGATAGGTTATTAATCAATAAATATTAGTCAAAATAAAACTTACAATTCAAATTAACTACTGAACTAAATTGATCAGCAAATTTATTTTTACTTTGAATCATTTGCGAATTTAAGCAACTGAAAGCTTAACTTATGACTAGAAAAAGGAAACTCAGAACCGTGAATGAAAACGAACAGAATCAATCAAATGAAGACACTACACAAAATCAACAGGCAACAACAGATAATCAAACAGTAGAAAATCAAACTGATCCAACAGGAAGAATAGTAATTATCACAGGAGATAAAGGAGGTGTAGGTAAATCCACATTTGCAAGGGGATTACTACATTTATATCTCAACAAACAGTTAAAGTATTTAGCTTATGACTCAGATCATCGTAATGCCCAATTGTATAGACATTACGACTCAGCACAACCTGGAGTAAAGCTACTTGATATTTTTACAAGAGGTGGTGCAGATGACTTACTAATAGACTTAGAAAAAGAACTTCCCCCACTGGTATTAGTAGATTTACCAGCCCAATCAGGTCTGTTTTTTGAGAATTTCGAGAAAGACTTGGGTGTATTTGATGCTGTCAAAGGCTTGGGATACAGAGTCACAATGGTGAGTGTACTATCTAGGGTAAAAGACTCAGTGAATATATTACGAATTCTTCACAAATACTGTGGCGATCGCGTTGATTATGTAGTTGTAAAAAATCTTTTTCACGGTGAAGCTGATAAATTTGAACGCTACGATAGTTCCGATACTCGGACTAAACTTTTAGCTACTGGTGCAGTAGAAATTAAAATGCCAGATTTGTTTTTCAAACCCTATGACTATATTGATGAGAAAAACTTAACTTTTGGTCAAGTTTTAGAGGATAAAGAAGCCAACATTGTCATCAAATCTCGTGTTTCAGCTTGGTTGAAGGAGTTTGAACAAAGCGTGTTAACTGCTAATCAATTATTGGGGATAAAAGAGAATGCAGTCGTCACAGATCAAGCAGCATAACCAAAATAATTCAAGGATTATCCCCAATCCTAAACGACTGGTGATGACAGTTGGTGATGCTAGGGTAGGTAAGTCAACTATAGCACGATTGTTGATTGAACTTTATCTAGAATCAAAACTAAATCTCAGAGTTTATTACAGTGGTAATCGCAATAAGTTATATGCTTATCAGCTATTATTACCTATTGCTCAATTGCCATTAACCCAAGGTGGTGCAGACCAATTATTAATTGATTTAGAAACTTTTTCTGATGTCCAAGTAGCTTTGAGTGACTTACCAGGACAAAATTTTGAAGAGTTCCGACAATTTGCACAAGAAGTTATGCTGTGGGATGCCATTGCACAATTAGGTTATCGCATTACATTTGTGCATCCAATATCATATCGTCGAGATTGCACAGAATATTTGCAAGAACTTTTTAATTGTTATGGCGATAAAGCGGATTACATCATTATCAAAAATCTGTATTTTGGTGATGAATTTCCTTACTATGACGGTTCTGATATCCAACAGCATATCCAAGCAAATGGAGGTAATGAATTGTATTTGGGGAGGTTATGGAGGGATAGTTATGAATTAGTAGAATCTTTGGATTCACCTTATAGTTATGCAGTGCAAAATTACGAGATAGATTTTATGAACCGTTCTCGTGTGTTTAACTGGATGGAAGAATTTAGTGAGCAAATTAGCAAGAATAAACATATTGAGGAATTATTGGGTTTATTAAACATTACATCGTCATTGGATTTATCAAATCAATTAAATGGCGATTTTTAATTTTTAGTTTCAATATTACAAACAGACTGTACCAAGTTATGTTTCAAGGATTGAATCTGTTGATCAATATTAAAGATTTAGAATCATAACAAATTGAGACTCAAAATGTTTAAAAAACAGGACTTACGCAAAATATCTCTCAAACTCTATTTCGTTCGTGTCTTCATGTCTTCATGTCTTCATGATTCATTATTCCATGACTTGTACGTAATACCATTTCTTTGTGAGGCTGCGCCAAATTTTAGATTGAGCTTTTCTCTCTGTGTAGCGCCAGTTGCTGCCTCTTTCAGAGGAGCTATGCCTACTGCACGCTGCGCGAACGCTAACAAGTCGGGAAACCCGCCCAACGCACTGGCTTCTCTGTGCCTCTGTGGTTCGTTTATTTTAATTCAGCACATCTATGGCTATGACACGCTACGCTATCATACAGAATTGATATAAGTCCTAATCCAAGTTAATTTTCAAAGTTTTTTGAAAACCGAAATATTTTATATTAGTCAATTACAAATCCAACAAGCATTATGTATATTATTAATCAAAATTATCAATTAATTTTTATATGTTGCCCTATTTTCGCTAACTAGTATAAAAACCCGATACCTTATATCTAAAAACGAACATTAGCTTATGAATACATCTGTAGAATCTACTTTAGATACAACATTAGCAGGACAGTCAGACCATTTTAAACAGAAAGTTCTAGATGTAGTTAGACGTTCTGGTATCAATCCTAAAGATCCGTTGTTTTTGGTGTTAAGTTCCCTGGGTAAATTTGAGGTCTTAATGGAAGACATACCAGGAAAACTTAACACTGTAGTAGAGGGTTGGACAACAGAAATAGATGACAAACTTGATAAAGCATCAAGTGTAGCCATTGTTCAACAAAAAAGCGCGATCGCCAAAGCAATATCAACCTTGTTAAGCAAAGCAGAACAGAAAAAATCTAGATCCGTCTTTAATCCTTTAATAGCCACTGGTCTGGTATTATCTGGTTTGTTTGGTATTGTTATGCTGACTGGTAATATATTTTTCCTTTGGAGAGGTAGAGGGTTAACAGAACCAGTTCGCTTGACCGTGGAAGAACAGGAAATTCTGAATTGGGCTAAGTCAAAAGACGGAGAATTTGCTCGTCAAATTATGAAGTGGAACGATTTTGACCTGAGTGTTTGTCGAGCAAAAAAAGCTCAATTAAAAGGCAGATGTATGGTCTGGGTTGTGAATAACGAAGAAAGACAACGTTATCTAGACCAATTAAATCAAAAATCAAAATCAAGCCGTTAAACTGATTTGATTCGTTTCTGGACTATCTATCAGTCCCTCTACAATTGCTTTCGTAGCAGCTTGAGCGCGATTTTGACAATCGAGTTTAGTTAGGATGCGATGGACATGAGACCTCACAGTACCTACACTCAAAAAAAGTTTGTTGGCAATTTGATTGTTTCTATCACCAATAGCAATCATCTGCAAAATCTCTAATTCCCTAGAACTAAGTGAATATTGGTGGAAAACTCGTTTCTTTTTCATACTGGGAAGAACTGCCATAGTTTGAGGGTGTAAATTTTGAATTAATATTTTAGCGATCGCAGAATCTAACCAATGTTCTTCTTTGTACGTAACATAAATAGCTTCTGCTAACTTTTCTTTGGCTATCATTGTCGTACAATATGAATTCGCACCAGCAACAAAAGCTTCTCTAACACAGACTTCTGTGGCTTGGGCATTAAAAATCACGACTTTAGTATTTGATGCTTCTTGTTTAATTTGCCTAGTAACTTCCACACCAGCACCGTTTGCCAAAGTCGAATTCACAAGAGCTATATGTGGTTTGTGAATGTCAATGATTTTTAATCCTTCTGATGCTGTTTGGGCTTCTCCACAAATCTCTATATCAGGAGCAGCAGAGAGTAACATTTTGATACCATATCGACTCAATTCATGGTCATCGATAATTACTGTTTTTATCATGTTGTTTACCTACTATGTTTGCGGTTTCTTCTGATTTGGCAGTATTAATGATGATATTTAGATATGGTAACTTATCTTGTAAGTTAAACAGATGACAGATATAATACTTTAAGATTTTCTTAATATTTGCATAATATGTGCATAGCAAATTTTCTTAGAGGATGTCTGAAAAGTTTTGAGAAAGTGATTTTGATTACGCCAATTGCTTCAACATTAAACGAATCATAGCTACATAAATAAAAGCCTCTGTTGTTTCAGGTAAAATCTCATAGTCCTTACTCAGTCTTCGACACGAGTTAAACCAACCAAAAGTTCTTTCCACAAGCCAACGTTTGGGCAGTACAACAAATCCTTTTTGTTCTTCGTGTCGTGTGACAACACTGCACAGCAAACAATAAACATCCATAACCCAATGCTCACACGCACCCATAAACGCAGACGCTCATGGATTTTCTCCCATGTCCCATCTTTTCTCCACTGCCGAAAATAGTGGTAAACAGTTTTCCATTTCGGGCAGTCGTGAGGCAGCATTCGCCATGCACAACCTGCAGACAGGATGTAAAGTATGGCATTTACCACTGCTTCCATATCAACACTACGTTTTCTACCTCCTTTTTTAGCTTCTAGAATTAACCCTGATAACAGTTCCCACTGTTGAGAAGTCAAATTACTTGGGTAGGATGCATTCATAGCTCTCGTAACGCTGTCATACTTACGTGTTTTTTCTACTGACAGGATACCGTTACGTGGGCTTTCTTACTTCTCAGACATCCTCTAAGAAGTGAGACTCTAAAATTTTTTATTATTTTCATTCATATAAGTCTAAAGATAGATTTTTATGAATAAAGATGCAAACTCAACTGCATTTTTTAATATTTTTATACCTTTTGACAGAAGTCAAATTAAAAATTGTAGGCATAACATATATTAATCTAGGACTTACGCATTGACAGGATCAACCAAATATGAGGTACGGATTTCAGGCTTTTTAACGTGATTTTTTAATGATTTTTGAGTGATCGCTATTGATCGGAAGTTAATCGACAAAAGCCTGAAACGACGGATTTTCGTTCATGCACATCATGGTGAATTTGTACAGTGCGTAAGTCCTATAATCATGCTCTTTCTGCTACTAATTTTTTTTCTGCCAAAAGGGTCGCACTTCTAGATATGACATCTAAAATGTCTGCTGGCTCAAGCAGAATAATTTGTTCTAAAACTTCCTGTTTAATTTCTTCAACAGGGCGGCTTTTAAAACTGTTAGCATAATTCAATGGGCTATTTTCCCAACGCTGACGATAGGCAGATAAAGATATATGACCGTCCAAATACTCTTGTAAAGATTCACTATCACCACCACTCACTTTTGCCAAACGCAAAAAGTTTTTAGAGTCAGCTTCAGGAACAACTTTCGCTTTTAACCATCTATACACGGTTGTAGTATCAACACCTATTCTTTCAGCTAACTTTTTCTGAGTCCAACCTTCTTCTAATAAATGTTCAATTAATTCTGCTAGTCGTTTTTGACGTTCTTGCATAGTAGAAAACCTGGTTCTACCAGTTATAAACTTTACTTATTATTCCACTTTATATTTATTATGATAACGTTGGCAACTTTAAATATTGATGTTTAACCCTGAAATTGGATTGAAAGTATCTACTTCATCAGATTTTTGGGCTGATTTAGTACATTTGCGATGCCAACTTTGCTTAATTTTATATAAGCGTTTAGCAATACTCAAAGTGGGTGAGGCTTGCTAATTTATTTTATTCACTAATTGAAGACTAAACCTCTTTCCTTTACAAGAGTTTGAGGAAAATTCTCTATCAACTATCTACCACAAACCAAGAAACATTTTGGATCACATTGGCAGGGAATTGTTAAGAAATTATAAATAATATGCCAGTCTAGATGGCATTGTGCAAAAATTTTAATTGCACGGTGCAAAGTTAAAAAATCTACTTGACTAAGCATCCGTCAACAAACAAGGTGTCATCACTAGGAAAGCGAAGTTATGGCCTATATGACGGAATCTAGGCGAGATCCTGTGAATGGGGGGGGAAACCAAACCAGGTCATCTTCTGATTTTACCGTATTTGAGAATACAAGAAATCTTCTCCTGGAAGACAAAAGTGATCCAATGGGGTTAGAGACTGACTCTGAACAAAATCAAGCTGATAGTCAAAGCGTATCAAAGATAGAAAATCAGCTAAATGAGGCTGAAGCTTTAGAACTAGATAGATTAGAAAAGAAAATTGAAAAGGGTTTAAGAGGATTTTGGGAAGTAGGCCAGTCTTTGGATCAAATTCGAGACAAACGACTTTATCGCCAAAACTATAAAACCTTTGAGGAATATTGTCTCAACCGTTGGGAATTCTCCCGTCGTTCTGCTTATCGCTTGATACAAGGTGCATCGGTTTATGAAAATCTGAGACGTGGATCACAAACTTCTGAAAATGTGACCCATGGATCACAAAATTCTGAGGATGCTACCTGTGGATCACAAACTTCCGAAAATGTGACCCGTGGATCACAAAACTCTGAGGATGCTACTTGTGGATCACAAACTTCCGAAAATGTGACCCGTGGATCACAAATTAAAATTCTGCCGACAAACGAACGCCAAGTTAGACCTTTAACAACTCTATCCCCAGACGAACAGCGAGAAGTTTGGGCTAAAGCAGTTTCTACAGCACCCGGTGGAAAAGTCACATCTGGTCATGTTGCCCAAATTGTTAGAGAGTACCACCGTGAAAATTCAGGGAATAAATCTAGAAAAAGTTACTCTTTTGACAAGCAAAAGCAATCAACTAATGATTCTCAGCAGTCAGTAAACCGTAGTTGCTGGAATTGTATGTATTGTAGTCGGGATTCGGTAAAGGATGATCCACAAAGTTTTTATTGCGATCGCCTGGGTAAATTGAGTTTTGTTGAGAAAGACGGCAACCAACGTGGTGCAGAATGCGAATACTGGACTTACCGCTTTGGAGAATCTTCTCAAGTCAGAAAAAATGTCATCCCATTACGAGAAACTTTTAACGTGAATTTACAACTTCCAGCACATTTACAACCTCTGCTGCAAGATGCTGCTAAAGATTCAGGGTTAACTGTTATGGACTGGTTGACAAAACTGGTAGAAGAAAAGCTTTCACACGAAAATGAAAATCAAGATACAGATATTGATGAAAATTTCGTGGGTACTGTAGTTTCAGAAGTTGCTTGATATTCAGGATTTGGTAATCACTGGATAATATCATTTAGGGTAAAAGTGAAGGCAGAATTAGAAATTTTTGAAATTTTGAGGGGTAATTATATTTTAAATAGCATTAATCAATAACGGTTAAATGCTGAGGTTTTTCACACTCATCCTTTTTTCAGATGCACGAACCGCAGAGGCGCAGAGAACGCAGAGGAAGAGGAAATTGGGAGAGTTTTTGGTGTGGCTGTGTTTATTTTTTTCAAAGTTTGAATGATCTCAATTGTTAAAACACTTTTTAAATAAAAAGTTTTAAAAAATGGAATTTGTTAATCAATAAAAATGAAATTATATGATTTTCAATCATAAACAATAAACAATTAACTTTTTAGAATTATTTCTTTCTGAAATTAAGAAAGGTTAAGAATAAGAAATTTTGATTTTTCTCTTTGAAAGGAAAGGTTTGAACTCTTGAATGAAACAATTAATTATCAATTGTTAATTGTCAATTATCAATTGATAAGTAAGTTTCAACAGTATTTTCAGTATTAACAGCGAAATGTAACTTCTAATCATGTCAACTTTTGGTAATTTGGGGGAGGACAGTTTTGGTATCAGTAGGAGAGAATAAGAGAAGGTATCCAAACCCTGAATTATCAGGCTATCAATTAGCAATCCCTTACTCACCAGATGCTACACGCAAAACTGGAACTGCCACTATTGCTAATCCACAAATACCAACAACAACTAAGCGACTCAGAAAAGCTAAAAACCTTCCTTTCACAGAACAACCGCTATTTATAAACAATAACTACGAAATGACAGCAACAGGTGCGCCAATTATTAGTGCTACCCAAGCATACCTTAAACAACCTGATTGGAATAAGTATAGTGATGGCAAACTTTACTTCTCAAAAGAATTTGGTAAAGGTCGTTATATTGAGTTCTACATACTTCACCAACAAGCACATCAACCTCAATATATTTTAGACAGTGCAGAACACCAAATCCTGGAAAAGTACGGTGTAATGGCTGCTAGATTACACGCAGTATTTGCTACTTATGCTGCACAACAACAAGAACCTTGGAAAGAACCTTTTATCCTGCGTGGTTCAGAACTAATTAAGACGCTGCAAATATATAAAAGTAAAAAGTTAAGTAAATCACAAAAACTCAAAGCTATAGCAGATTTGGCTATGGTTGTTGGTACTTTGGGAGCAGTTATTCAGTGGTACGAAGGCGATTTAAATCTTTGTATTAAAGAACGTTGTTTACTGTGGATGGTGAGTGTACAGGAATATAGCCAGCCAAATTTATTTCAAGAACCAGAAGATTTATTAGAGGTGATAATTCGTGTACAGCCTGGACTTTGGACTTATAATTTTCTCAATGCTGAAGGAGAAAAAGCAAAAACTGCACTTTATCAATGTGGGTTTATTCCCAAAGAAGTTTTTGATTTAGATACTCATCAACATAAACTAGCTTTCAATTTAGCTTTGTACATTATTCAAAATAATGGCACTTGCAAAAATGGAATTTATACAGTTCGGAATTTATTGGCCAATATATTACCAGCTAATCAAATTGAGAAATTAGTGAATGATTATCGCTATGGTTGGCGATTAAAAGAAGATTTAGAAGAAGCTTTATTACTGTTAAAAGATAAGGTTAATATGACGATTGAATTTGATGATGAAACCTATCCATTATGGTTAAGACCTGTGTGGGCGATACCAGAAGAATTAGCTCATTTATCACCTCAAGAAAGAAATCAAAAGTTACTGGGAAAGAAGAAGTTACCAGATAATTATATTCAAAATATTTTATTACCTGCTAAGTTAAGTTTTAAGTTACCTTCTTCACAGATAAATAATAATAAATCAGTAAAAAATCAAAAAAATACAAAATTTCACACAAAATCTAATAAAGCTGGTGTAAAAACACAAAGTCAGGTTGATGTTGTCATAAATAATTCTACCGTAGCTGAAACTTTGGGAGTAAATAATGGTAAAGTAACAGTTAAGAATATACCTGTTATCAAGGAAATAACTGGCAGCTTGGTTAAACAAATGAGAACAGCTAAAAAAATGAGTCAAAGAGATTTTGCTCATGCTGTAGGTATGAGTCAAAGCTGGGTCAGGGATATTGAGACTAAAGGTAAAGATGCACCTATTCCTGAAAAGTATACTGCTATAATTAAAGAGGTTTTAAATTTTGGATAAGCTGTTGAAAATCATGAGGTAATAGCAATGGCTTATAGCGATTTTAGCTTAACTAAGTTTAGGAATAATTTTCATATTACAATTAAGGAAGAAATTGATTTATTTGCCGCTGTAGAACCTATAGAAATCAGTGAAAAGTTAACCAGCACTTTGGAAGAAACTACGGAACTTGCGTTAGCAATAAATACAGAAAAAGCACGCTCAGAAATGATTATTACGCCAATTTTATTAGAAGTTAGGCGTAAGGCTAATTATCAAATTAGTTTATTTTCTGGTACAGATTTTAATGTTGATGTTGAGAAAGGTTTAAATGGTTATTGTGATTTTGTTATCAGTCGTTCTAGGGAACAGTTAACAATTAATGCTCCTGTGGTAATTATTGTAGAAGCTAAAAATGAAAATATTAAAGGTGGTTTGGGTCAATGTGCAGCAGCAATGTTAGCAGCACAGTTGTTTAATGAACAGGAAGGTAATGAAATTAAAACTGTTTATGGTGCTGTGACAACTGGAGATATTTGGAAGTTTTTAAAGTTGGTAGGGACAGAGATTTTTATTGATTTGAACAATTATTATATTAAGGAGTTAAACAAGATTTTAGGTATTTTGTGTCAAGGTGTTGGGGGTTGAAAATTAATCTCCTCCGGTGCTGCACTCCACGCTCTAAAATAATGAGGATGTTTTATAATAGTGTAAAGACAATAATTATATTGAGGTAAAAAATATGGCACAAAGTCCATCAGAGAGAATTGTGAGACGTGGAAGAGTATTTCCTGAAATTCAATGGACAGAAGAACAAAAAGCCCAAGATAGAGCGAGAAGAAAGGCATTTTCAGATCGTTGTTGGGTGATTTTTGAGCGTTTAAAACCAGAAATACTCGATAAATACTATGGTTGGTACATTGCTATTGAACCTGATAGCGGTGATTATTTTATTGATCAGGATCAAGAGGTAGCAAGTAAAATGGCTAGAGAAAAGTATCCTCATTTAATTCATCATATTTATGGCATTAATGAAAGGGGAGTTAGTGGCAGAATATGATTGAGGGGAGATTTAGAAATAAAGGTCAAATGCAAGCATCCCAATTTTGAAAAAATAAACATAACCACACCAAAAACTCTCTTCCCTTTGTGTATTATAACCCTTTGAGCAAGAGTTTAGAGCATACTACAAACGTGCATCCTTTACGATAATACATCCGATTTTGTAAGGGATACAATCAGATCAAGGGTGGGGCAGTTTTTTGTTAGTTTTTTAAGTATATTTACGGTATATATATTGAATTTAAAGGTTTATGATAAAAACTAAAATAGTCTGGTTTAATTAATAAAATTACTTGTGAAGGCAGAAAGCATGAAACCCGGATTTCTCACAAGCCAAAAAAAACATTCATAAAGAGCAAAACAAAGGAAGTTTATTTGCTACATAAGTAGGGAAGATGAAAAAAGGAAATCTCCTAAGTATAGATTTGATAGATTTTGTTAAATATCAAGAAGTATTCAGGTAAAATATACTGATATAAATAATTGAGTATTAAAATTAGACATGACAAAAAAGAGTTAAGAAAAAAACTTTTATCCCCACCCTAAATTAAAGCTAAAAATGAGAGTAATAATCGTCACAAAAGAATTAACCAGGATTTGGTAACAACTGCAAACAACGGTAAGCAGTAGCATAAATATGCTGATAGGGACAAGAACTATTAATTGCAATTAAAACTCGCCGGGTACTCACAGTAATCAAAGCTCCTAACTTCAACAATTTGGTACGGATAGTCCCAACTTGAGCATTCTGTAATTCAGTTTTAACTAAACATTTATTTCGCAAAGCATTCATTAAAACATAAGCTATGGAAGAGAACCACAAACGTAGTTGATTACCAGCAAATGTATGGGTACTGGTTCTATCGCTAAATAGTTCTAATTGTTGTTCTTTAAAACGATTTTCCATCTCACCTCTAGGACAATATTTCTGGGTATAAACTTCACTTGGAGGCATCTTATTAGTAGGAATTGAGGTAACAACAAAACGGATATTAGTTCCCTTTGCCCCATACTCAACTTTAGTTACTACACGACGACTACGACTCCAAGATTTATGGGTTTGATAGTCAATAGTTTTATACCAAGTTGAGTTTTCTATCAGATTTGATGCCAGTTCAGGAAGTTCAATATCTGGAACAAATAGAGTTTCTAAAAAGGAAACTACCGTGGATAGCTTTTGCTCAAACTCTTGCTTGGCTTTACTTTGAGTTAGAGTGGTCATCTTTATTAAACGACTGTTTTCCGGCAACCCAAATACATAATCTACTTTGATTTGAGACTCACACCATTCCATAATATCTTCTCGGGAATAGGCGCTATCTCCACGAACTAAAATCTCTACATTATTCCATTCTGCACGTATTTGTTTAATGACTCTCTGTAATTCTGATAATGCTCCCTCTACTGGGTCTACATTGGCAGCCCTAAGTTTAGCTGCTAATAAATGTTTTCCACAGAAAATATAAAGTGGTGCATAGCAATATCCTCCATAATAAGTATTGAAAAATACTTGTTCTTGATTCCCATGCACTAAATCATCAGTTACATCCAAATCTAAGATTATTTGTCTTGGTGGTGATGAATAAGATTCTAAAAATATGTCTACAAATAATTTCTCAATCTCTTCTTGAGAATGACTAATTTTATGGTAGCGACTTTCTGCTCCTTGTTCTAAATTTTCAGGACAATGTTCTATCCGATTTAATGTACTCTTTCCTGCCAATGTACATGGTTCATTCTCTTGACCAATGCTTTTTCCTAATGCCAGTGCGAACATTGGATCATGACGTAATTCTTCATGGTCATTTAAGTCTTCATATCCCATTATTAAGCCATATATTCGTTGTGTTAATAAGCTTTCTATGGGATGTAATGTCTTATTTGGCTTTCTGTAGTCTTGGAAACATTTAGCTAATCGTGATGTTATTAGGACTTACGCATTGACAGAATAACAAAATAGTGCATTGATAAATAAGGGTCGTCTAGTAATGGGTATGAGAGAATGAGAGAAATTACTAAACCCTCGACAGCACAATGCAATCTAGACATCTACACCTTATTTTTACTGTCAGAGCCAAAGTATGGAGGGTGCAGTAGGTTAGCCGAGATATTGGGAGATGTTTCACATGATAGTGTCAATCGCTTTTTATTGAGAGAGAGATACGAACCAAAAGATTTATTCAGCATAATAGAGAAAATTATCAACCTGGTAGGGGGGATATTAAGTGTAGATGATACAGTCATAGAAAAGATTTACAGCGACCCTAAAAATGCGGAATTAATCAGTTATTTTTGGTCAGGGAAAGCCCATAAAACTATTATTGGCTTAAATTTAATCACTCTATATTACAGCGATATTAATGGTAATTCAGTGCCAATAAATTATAGAATATATGATAAAAAGGAGGGAAAAACAAAAAACGATTATTTTAGAGAAATGGTAAGTGAAATAATAAGCTGGGGAGTCAAACCCAGAATGGTAACAGGAGATAGTTGGTACTCAGGAGTAGAAAACTTAAAATTTCTAAAAAACCAGAAATTGGGTTTCCTATTCGGAATTGAAAAAAATAGAATAGAACTGTTTCAAATGAGCCGCACAAGTATTGCCAAGTAGGCACTTTGGATATTCCTGAAGAAGGATTAAGAACTCATCTGAAAGAATTTGGATTTATAAAGTTGTTTAGGAAAGACTTTAAAAAAGAAGACTCTAGACATTATATTTTATATCTGCCAGATGAGGAGAAAATTCAAGACATAACCAGAAGTACCTTCGTCACAATTCATGATACTCATTGGGGTATTGAAACCTTTCATCGTGCCATAAAACAAGTGTGTGGAATTTGTCGGTTCATGGTTAGAGATACCTGTGCAATCAAAACTCACATATTTTGTTCACTTCAAGCATTTGTGAAATTGGAGTTTATGCGCTCTGAAAATATAATTAGCAATTGGTATGAAGTACAGAGGAATCTGTTTACTTCTGTTGTCCATGAGCATATTTTTGCCAACCTTCGCAAGGATGTCATTATCTAGACTACATAGATGATATTTTTTGTCAATGCGTAAGTCCTAGTTATTTGCAATTTTCGGTCTATTTCCGCAATTAAACTTAAACCTGCATCCGATGTTACTTTACCACCCTGGAAATTCACTACTATTGGTCTTGATTTTTCTCTTTCAAACTTGAACTGTTTTGGTGTACTATCTGTTGTTAGTGGGGTCATACTTTATAACTGCTGAAATGCTTTCTAAATATACATTTTCGCAGTTTTTGACCTCTTTTTTTATTTTCTTTGTGAGAAATCCGGGGAAACCAGGATACGTTTATTTAATTCATAGTATAGGAACAAATAGATATAAAATAGGACGAACTGTAAGACACCCGGAAGAGAGATTAAAAGAATTAAATAGAGGACAAAGCCCTTATCCTTTAGAACTAATTCATTTTATATCTGTAAATAATGTTTATACAATTGAAAAAGAGCTACATGGTAAATTTCAACAATACCGTGCTTATGGTGAATGGTTTGAATTCACATATGAATATGAAATTTATAATGTTATTCAAATAATGAATATACATAACAATAATGATTATTATATTCAAAACCAAGAAAGTGTAATTTCTTATGATGATGAGGAAGATGATGACGAAGAAGATATTATCTTTAACCCACATTCCGCACCCTCAACTGTCACAGATCAAAAAAGCCAGCAAAGTAGTACATAATAACTAAAGTCAATTTAAAGCTTAAGAGGCTTAATGAGAAGGAGTTGCATTAAAAGAGAAATGGTGTGAGAAAGTGAAGTTGGGTAACAAAAACATTCTTAAAAAAATGAATTGATAACCAAATAAGAAATAATTGATTACAACAGAAATATTAGAGGAAACTGTTGTGAAATTAAAACCTCAAGAAATAGAAATTCAGAACATAGACCATCTAGGGATAGTAGCAGGAATAATAGATTCAATAGGATTAGTAGAAATCATAAATGAATTAATAGGAGTCGAAAAAGGAGAGAAAGTAAGTCCGGGTCAAGTAGTAAAAGCCATGATAATAAACGGGTTAGGATTTGTCTCCAAACCGTTATATATGTTTTCCGAATATTTTGAAACAATCGCCTGTGAACATCTAATAGGAGCAGGAGTAAAACCAGAATATCTCAACGACGATAAACTGGGGAGAGTCATGGATAAACTATTTATAAAAGGATTGGATACAATCTTTTTTATCATCGCAGTAAAAGCAGCTCAAAAATTTGGAGTATCACTGTCAACATCACATTTAGATTCATCATCAATGCACGTACATGGGCAATATAAAACTAGCTTACCAGAAGTAATATTTGAGAGTCAAAAAGTAGGAGATAACCAAGAATTAGAAGAATTAACAGTAAAATCACCAAAAGAAATAACCATCACTTATGGTTATTCTCGTGACCACCGACCAGACTTAAAACAATTCATCATAGAAATGATATGTTCAGGAGATGGAGACATACCAATATTTTTGAAACTAGCATCAGGAAACCAAGCAGATTCATCATGCTTTGGTCAAATAGCAGTAGAATATCACAAACAATTAGAAGTTAATAGTCTCATAGTTGCTGACTCGGCTTTATATACAGAATCAAACCTGAAAATGATGTCAGATTTACGTTGGTTATGTAGAGTACCATTAAGCATAAAAGTAGCAAAATCATTAATCTCAACAATCCCAGAATCAGAATTTATTGATAGTACAATACCAGGATATAAATTAGCATCAAAAACAGAAAATTATGCCGGAATAGAACAGAGATGGCTAGTGGTACAAAGTCAAGAAAGAAGAGAATCAGACCTGCGTAAGCTCACACAAAAAGTTACCAAAGCAGAATCAAAAGCTGTGCAAGATTTAAAAAAATTATCACAAGAGAGATTTGCTTGTGAGGCTGATGCTATCAAGGCATTGTCCAAACTATCAAAACAATTTAAATATCATCAAATTAACGAAACTACGGTTACTCAAGTCAAATCTAGCAAAAAAGATTCTCCAGAAGAAATATCCTATCAAATATTAGCGACAGTCTCCGAAGATGAAAGTAAAATTAATACAGAATTGCTGAGTGCAGGGCGTTTTATTATTGCGACAAATGTTTTAGATTCACAGGAACTGACCAATGATTCCATACTCAGTGAATATAAAGCTCAACAATCATGTGAACGGGGGTTTGGTTTTCTCAAAGACCCATTATTTTTTGCAGACAGTATTTTCCTCAAAAGTCCTGAAAGAATAGAGTCTCTAGGAATGATTATGGGTTTATGTCTACTGGTTTATACTTTGGCTCAACGTCAAATTAGAAATGCTCTAAAAGAGTCTAAATCAACAATTAAAAATCAATTAGGCAAAGCAACTACCCGTCCTACTTTACGCTGGATTTTTCAATGCTTTCAGTGTATTCATTTGGTTACACTCAATCAGGAGGAACATATTTCTAATTGGAATAAGGACAGAGATTTTATCTTGAGTCTTTTACCAAATGATTGTTTACGTTACTATCAATTAGTCACCTAATTATTATCTCTATTAATTTAATTTCTATGAGTGAAAATGAGCTAATCTATTTGATGTATTGCTCCATTTTACTATGTCTATAATTTCGTTTTTATCCTGGAAATATTAGTCTAATTTATCATTTTTCTCTTGAATATCTTCTTTTATTTATCTGTTGACCTCTCCAGGTGGTGTTCATTCTTATTGCTTCTTATTAAGAATAGGTTTTGATGAACTTTTTGGTGATTTACTGTTTCTCAAATGCCTTTTTTCACTTTATATGTCTGTTTTTATGCTCACTTTGATTTTTTCTCTACGTAATTTCCCTCTGTGCCAGTTCAGGGTGCGGAATGTGGGTTCAATAAGTCATCCGTGATAGCATAGATGGCAATTATTTCATTTAACATACACCCCTCCTTTTTTTCTGACTGGAGGGGATTTTATTACTTTATTCACCCACTGCCTTCACAAAGTACAGCCTTAGCGATCGCTCTTCCCCATAACTAGCAACTTGGGTTATTAATTCCTGAACCCAACATTTAGGCAAGATTGAAAGTAAAGCAGCGATAATCTTAGACTGCGATTTAATTGGCATTTCATCTAAAAAATACTGCCAATCAATATCATCTAAATGTTTATCTATCGCAAATACTGTTTTAACTATTTCCTGATGAGATTTCGTCTCGAAATTTTGCAGACTAAAATCTATATCTGTCATTTCCAATTCCTCTTTTACAACATCGCTTATATCATCCAAATTATTCCTTTTGCTATTATTACTATTTAATAGAGAAAGGAATATTTTTAACCATTGTTTCCAACCTCCTCCAAACTCAGTTGCTAATTTGGAAATATAACCCTGACTCATACCAGAAACTGCTGCTACAACTGGTTGAGTAATCTTTTGTCCCTGTAACCAAAGTTCTTTAACTGCTGTTTCAATTTTCCACCAAGATTTCTCATCTTTAGAACCAGCTTCAATTGTCATTTCTGCTGCTTGTATATATTTGATTTCATGTTCTAAAAAGCTCAAATCGTAATCAGCACAAAAATAAAAATTAAGTTCTGATTCCCGACGATTATTTACTCTTAATCTGCCAATAGCTTGGATAATTTCCGATTGCGTAACCCAATCAATAAATTTTTGTAAATCTTGATTGATTTTTGAGTAAGATAATGGTTTATTACTATTCCTATGATTGAGTTTTCCATCATCCCAGTTATGATAGTTAACTTGCTCATCAGTGGGTTTTAAAGTCAGATATAAGGTTTCTAAATGCCCGATATTCTGATAGGGAATCCCAAAAGTAGCTAAAGCTGTAATTTCTTGGAAATCATTAGAACCGCGACTGTCTCTAAACCAACCACCATCTTCATTTTCACAGCATTTCACAAAGTCAATAAATTTGATATCACTATGACGAGACAATAATTCTTGTCGGAGTGCGCTGACTCTTTCTTGACAGTAGGAAGAACGATTTTTTGAAACTTGTCCTAATCCTGTAATTTGGATAATTTGTAAATTATTAGGTTTCCTTATTTCTTGCTCTACAGTTAAAATTGCTTCTGGTTCAATATCAAACCACCAAGCTATATACTCAGGTTTTGTAGTAGCATCTAAGTAAACATTCCATAGTGTTGATTGACTAATTGCACTATGACGTGAATTACGAGTTGTCACGCTCAACTTACCATTATCAATCCGCATTGCGCCGGGAATTTTTCTACTCCAAACTTGTAAAAATGGTACAAACCAGTTAACTACTACTTCTGTTTGAATTTTATCCACTAATTCAGAAATAGGATTACCAAACTGTTTTCGCACTTTTTTGGGTAAATCACTTAAATCTACTCCATACCTACTGGTAGAGTTAAAAATCGGTAATAAATCTGGTTGTAAAATCTGCATTACTTCTGTAATGATTTCATCTAAATTTTCTGGTGCTTTACCCAACATTCCTCGGACACCAGCATCATTCCAACCGTAGTAAGGTTGTTGAATATCTCCTGTGATACATTCTCTTAAAACTGCCCACATTGGTTGTAATTGCAGACTGATTTCAGGAGAATGAGTCATTAACTCTGCCATTACTTGATCAATGTCCCGTAAATTGGCAGTGATAGTATTAACTGGTTGTACTGTTTGCATAACTTCATCCCAGAAAATACCGCTAGTTGACCAGTCGAAATCTTCTGGTTGGGGTGCGCTGTCGGGATGGGAACGAATGCGATCGCTCTTGAAAGTCTCTTTCCTTAAAAAACGATGTCCAAAACCGGGACCTGCACAACCACGACAAGCTTCTAGTAAATGACAAGTAGCACAGATGGGGTTTTCTGCACCTTCAATAGAGTCTAAATTCTTACTACGTAAAACATTAAAAATCTGACTACGATGGCAATTACCTTTTGTATCTGGTGTTTCTCCCTGTTTAGGCCATCTTAAATAGCGTTTCCCGTTAGGGGTAGTGTCCCAGACCATACCTGAATTACGTACATCCAGATATTCATAATTGCGTTCAATGGTTTCTGTACTCACATTGCGAGCATGACTGGTAAAATACCATAACTTTTCTACTCCCAAAGCTGTTGGTAAAGCTGTTCCTGCATCATGGCTTTTAAATGTACCGGTGGGACTTTTATCTAAAATGTGTTTCCACCCGGCTGCAATAGCTTCAGCGTAAACTTGCAAACGCTGACCTTTTTTGAAGATAATTTTCGGTGGTTGTTGTAAAGTGCCATATTTAGCGAACTTTCCAGGTTTGTACTCAATGACATTGCATGGTGCAATGGGTGAGGATAAACCTTGCTCATCTTCCGAAAGCAGTTGTTTTTCATCAGGTTGTGATGTAAAGGAATTGGGAACAATATCTCTTAAACTCTCTTTCCTTCGTGTCCTTTGTGTTCTTTGCGGTTCGTTTATCTGAAAATTACACTCATCTTGATCCAGAAGTTCTGTAACTCCCTGATCTGTGGAAAGTTCTGTTTTTCCATCTTCCCTGTACTCTGTTCTCCTATTCGTGATTCTGCTAAAACCATCATGATCAGCATTTAACCCAAAGGATGAAACAGAAAAATCACCTTTGAAAACACCATCACCTTGTAAAGCTGCGTCAAACCTCTTAACCTTGTCTTTTCTTTCTCCGTGTACTCTGTGCCTCTGTGGTTCGTATCTATCCGATACTCCCGAATTTTGTTGACCAAAACCATTTTTGGGACGATAACGCTCCACCATGCGCCCAAACCAGAGCTTTAGTTTGTAGAGCATTCCCCATTCTCTGTCTATCTGAGCCAGAGACTGTTGTACTTGTTCTGAACATCCAGCGAAAAACTCTTCTGGTGTCAAAAGAGGTAGGGGAGCAGTGTGCGGGGGACAGGGGGAAGGTATTGCTTCATTATTCCAACTCACCATTACCTGATATCCACCTTTACGGCAGTATTCAACGCCTTTTGCATACTGCTGAATTAAATCTAAATTGTCTGTAGAGTTGGGAGCAGGTTTTAGCGTGATCAACTTATCCTGCACCAACTGGAATGAACCTTGTTTGAGTAGTTTTCTGATTTGCTGATGGATATGATGACGATTCAGGTAAGCAGCCGTGCTAATTAGTTTAATCTCATCTTGCCGACCTACGGCCAGTAATTCGTCAATGTCTAATTGCTCTTTAGTTTCCAATTGTCCCCAGTCACCCACAGAGAGATGATATCTGCATTTACGGCACTGTTGCAGAGTATCTTCATTACCTTGGGCAATATGAGGATTGAGTATAGCACCAGCATCAGGCATCAAGCGAATTTTTTGGGGACGCAACCGCTTCAAGTAATCTTTGAGGGTTTTGTTACCATAGCGTGCGGCCACTGCTGTACCAATGACGGCAATATCAGTTTGTCCAGAACGCCACAAAAACACGGCGGTGAGTAGAGACTTGAGTGCGCCTTCGCAAAGAATTACTACTTTTGCCCTTTTACTGTTTGGGTGTTTCCAGCAAAACAGAGGTAGTTCCCCATTTGGTAAATGTGGTCCGTTTCCTCCTTGGTTGGAACTACTCAACCAGATGTATTTGGGTTTGGTTTGCAGAGTAGCAATTTGAAAACCGGTGATTTGAAAATTGGGGTCAAGGGCTGCGATCGCAATTCCTTCTCTCCCCAATAGTCTACCTTCAAGTGACACCCCAGCCAAAGCAGATGTTACCCCCACCGGGGCAGATAATCCTGGTTCCCAGCTTCTCACCCAACCTAAGTCTTTGAGCCAGTTAATTTCCTGAGTAGTCAACTGTCGTTGTGTTTGCAGGTGGGAGATATGTTGAGTACCCAAACTACTCACAGTGGAGTTTAAAAGTAATCGGTTTTGCCTGTTCCGTTCCTCAATACTCAACCCCTTGTTTATCTTTCTGCTACCAGCCCGACTTTGAGGCGAAGACAGACGCTCACCCTGGATTTGACCACTTTTATCATCTGGGACAAATAAACCGCCCATATCGTTACGCAGGAGCTTGATAAAGCGATAACCAGCAGGGGCATCATATTGGCTGAAACTCCGCAAGCACTCAATTAAGTTATCTGAGCGAATAGCGCAACCGTGATGGTTGCCACAGACAGGACAAGGATTGCGTTTGGTGGTGTATTGACGTTTCATGGCAGCGCACTCAAAACCAGGTGAGTAGTCCCCGCAGGGCTGAAATAGATGTTCTGACTAGGATACAACCCCGTTTTGAGTAGTTTTTTTCCGGCCATATCTATATAATGTGCAGGTTTTATTAAATTTGAGTTGTAATTTCCTGAAAGCTTTATGGGGTAAGGGTTTACTCAAAAATCAATTATCACAAGGGGGGGAGTTAATTATCACAGGTGGGGGACATAATGAGTAGTCGAAAATTGCCCCTTTTTTATTGTCAATAAGGGTGAGTAGTTATTATTTTTGAACATAATATCAATGGTTTTGAGATTTTTTATTCTCAATAAGCTGGATGTTTATCACGAGTGGGGGATATGGCGATCGCTCTTTACGGTGCTGTTCGTGATAGTTCCTTGAGGGGGAGTTATTGAGTAGTTGAAAATTACCCCTTTTTTATTGTCAATAAGGGTGAGTAGTTTTTATTTGTGAACGTAATATCAATGGTTGTGAGCTTTGTTGTTGTCAGTAAGCTGGATATTTATCGCAGGTGGGGGGTGTGGCGATCGCCCTTATTCTTCCTCAAGAGCGATCGCCCTTATTCTTCCTCAAACGTTATATTTGCTCAACATCAAATCGGTATAATCGGTTGTACAATCTCTCCCATGTATGACGATACCTGCCGATACCTTGCCGAACACTTCTCCGCCGACTTCGCCAGTTGGCTGTTAGGGAAGTCTGTCACAATGACAGAACTCAAACCCTCTGAACTCTCCCTCGATCCGATTCGCGCCGATGCCCTAATTTTACTGGAATCAGACGAATCTGTTTTGCATATCGAGTTCCAAACACTTCCCAAAAACAATATTCCATTCCGTGTTTTGGATTACCGCGTGCGAATGTACCGCAAAGATCCAACTAAACCGATGCGGCAAGTTGTGATTTATCTGAAGCAGACTACCTCAGAGTTAGTTTATCAAACCAGTTTCACAATGGAACGCACACACCATGAATTTGATGTCATTCGTTTGTGGGAGCAACCTGCTTCACTATTTTTGCAATATCCTGGACTATTGCCCTTTGCTACACTGGGACAGACTGCCAATCCAGCAGAGACCTTACGCCAGGCAACTAAAATTGCCGATCAGATTGAAGATCCAGCGATACAGGCGAATCTGATAGCAGCCTCAGCAATTCTGGCTGGGTTAAGATTAGAGCAAGACGTAATTTATAGTTTAGTGCGGAGAGACATCATGCAAGAATCTGTGATTTACCGTTCGATTCAGGAAGAAGCAGGGGCAAAAAAACAGAGAGAAATTGCCAATAATTTACTAAGAGAAGGTTTAGCGATTGAGATGGTTGCCCGTGTAACAGGCTTATCGCTCAAAGAAGTCCAACAAATTCAACAACAACTGAATGAGTCTCCACAGAATTAGTCCTAACTGTATGGTTATAGCAGCCTAACAAATCGGTTGCAGTACACTGACAAGAAAAGATGTTTATCTTTGATGATAAAGCGATTGCCTTTGGCACTGCGCTCCGCGCAATCGCTTCTTATGGTGGTGTTAGTGGTAATTCCTTGAGGGGACTTAGTGAGTGGTTTAAAATTGCATAGCAATATCGCATCTGTCAATTCAAAGGTAGTGTCTTTACCTATACCTAAATACTTGTAGGCAGCTTGACAAAATTCTTCTAAGAAAGTACGTTTCATATTGGCGAGTAAAACTAGGTGATTCTTCTCTTAGCTTCTGCCAAAAAGAGACTGTATTCAATCAGACTCCCTTTTTTTCTTGAACATCACCGATTTAGTCTAAACTTAAATTCTATTAATCTCCTAATTCTTGTTCTTTTTTATTAAATTCATTACTTTGATTGTATTCCATTAATGCTATCAATTTAAACTTTTCTAACTCTGCCTCTGTTAATTGATTTGTAGTAACTTGAAATTGGGCATAATTTGTTTTTTTAGTAGCATTTAAAGCAACTTCGTTTTCAAAATATAAATGTTGCTTCCTTTTCAAAATTAAAATTTGCTCCTCTGTAGGTGTAACTTGTAGTGAAGCAGTAAATTCATCCGATTGATAAACTCTCATTTCTCCATATTCACTATCTTCTAATAAACTTCCTTCGTTCATTAACCTTGCCATTATCAGAGGAATAACATACAACATAATATCTTCCTCATATATTTTTGCTTGGTTTTCTTCTTGTTCATCTTCTAAAACTATGATCGAATCATAATTGATTTGAGTGAAATTATCTTGTTTTTCCGTTGTTTTATTTACAGTTAAATCATCTACGAAAGTTATTGGTGATTCAGGAATAAACTCTGGATTTTCTAACTGGATTTCGTCTGGTTCAAATTCTATTAAAATGGATTCTTCTACTGTTCTTCCAGAATTAAGACTAGCAATAATAGATGCCAATGTTTTGATAGCATCGTTTTGTTCTTCAATACTCACTGTTTCTGTTACTGGAATAGATTCTGATTCATCGTAACCAACATATTCAAGAAGTTGGCTTAACATATAAGCAGTTTTAGTAGGTGAAATATCAGGTGATATTTTATTTGATTCTTCAGTGAGTATAGCTAGGGGGTTATTTGTCATAAATTTATGCTAATGAATTGATTAGGTGGGTTGTTATAGCAGAAGGCAATAGTGAAATACCTTATTATTTTTATGTTTCCATAATTGATAATGTCTTAATTACCTTGGCTACAGCTATAGTTTAAAGATGTATTGTAAAAAACGCAATCTGAAATTGAAGTTTAGTTTACATACTTTGGTGTTTTGTGCAAATAAAAAAAATTGAATTTGATAAATATAGGACTTACGCAAGATTAACATATTTTCGTCATTACGACCACTCCGAAGCAATCTCAAAGTCATATTTTTCGTACCCTGTGCGTAAGTCCTAAAATATTAAACTTGAAGATACTGATTTTTGACAGATGCTAAAGATTGATTGATGTTTTGATTTATCTCCTCAAATACATCAATAACTTCAGCCGATACTTTACTCTCCTTGATTTGTCCTAATTGAATATCTAGTAAAACAGTTCCATCTTTTTTATTAATCCTTAAATCCTTTTGGGAATTATTGATGGTAATTAAGTATTCTTTACCTTGTACTATAATTTCCCCGTTTTCTTGCCGACTGCCAAATACATCTCCTATTCGTTGAGCGATTTGTGTGATGCGATTAATAGAATGTAATTCTTGAAAATCATTATTCATTGCTAAACGTGCTTTATCTGTTAATCCTCTACCTGATTTAAACTCATTACCAACTTCGGCAATTCGCTGAATATATTCTGCTGACTTACCTAATTTTTGTGCAGTTAAATACCAAGTTCTTAATTGTTCTATAGTTGTTTCTTTATGATAAAAACTGGTATCAGCAGCCTCTTTTTGAACAATGTTTGATAAAGAAATGGGTTTAGAGTTAGGCGAATTTATTTTGTCAGATGATTCTACAGATAATGGTTGTTTAGTTACTGAAGAAGATACTTCTGAAGTAGTTTGTGAAAAAGATTGTGGTTGTTGGTTAGTAAGCGTAGTATCTTGTTCCAGTTTGACTGCGCGTGTGTACCCATCCTTAATAGCTTCCAACTTATACCCCTGTGTTTCTAAATGTTGTTTTACCAGTTTGTCAGTACCAGCAGCATTACCCACTACAAAGGAACTGTTAGAGGCGATCGCCTGATCAATCAGTGGTACATAATGTTTATTGAAAGTTTCCAGAATTTGTTGTTGAGTAACACCCCTCCAAGGACCAGAACCTGAAACCATAATTGTGTCATTGGCTGAGTAAACACCTGTATTTGCGCGATCGCCCCAAGCTTGTTGATAATTGCGGGTGCTAGAGGGTGTTTCAGGTGGTGCAGTAGATATACCAATGAATTGAGTAGCTACTTCAGCCATTGCTATATCTTTTTGCATATGTGTTGCTACAGCAGCATTCAGGGGTTGGAGATTAGCAAGTGGGTTAGAAGTTTTGGGAGAAGTAATAATTTCTTGGCCAAAATCTCTAGGTTGCGGTGTAGTAACTGTTTTTACATCTTCCTTGGATTGCAATTCCGAGGATACTTGAGTAATAGTTTGAGAGTTTTCCAACACCCTAGAATATCCCTCAATCAAAGCACGAATAAACGGAGATTCTTTACCCTTGCCTTCCCAGTAGTTATCTCTGGCAGAAGTGACATAGTGAGTACAGTTTTCCAGCCATTCCACACCTCCCCTTTGGGTGATGGCTGCAAACAACTTGGGGTGTTGTTCTAACTTAGCTTGAATAATTTCTGCCATTAACTGTATTCGTGGTTCTCCCAAGGGTACTGTAGTTTTGTAGTGTTGATAAGCTTGTTCAGCAGAGACAAAAGGAACTCCAGCAGGTTTATCTTGGGTATAAGTTTCTGGTCCATATTTGCCGGCGGTTACTGCGGCGTTATCACGGAAAGATACAGGATACTCCCCTTGAATTTTGCCTAATTCTTTGGCTTTAACAGTAGGATTAGTCATAGCCGCACCTAGAGGGTCAGAACTTCGAGAACCGATATTCACTGGAGAATTAATAACAGATGCCAGGGGTGTAGTTGTAGATAAAGGTGGTGGTATAGCAGGTGTAACTAATGACTGTTCAAGTTTTGCGCTGGGAAAAGGTACGATTTTACCGTTAACATAATCTCCCAGTGGTTCCATGTTCAGTCCCCACACTTCCGGTTTATCCCTAAAGGTAGTGAGTTCTCGACTGCTGTGTTTTTCCATTGCTGCCCATTGTTGCTGATATGCTGGATCTGCAATCATTTCTGGGGTGATGCGGTATTGTTTACCTACTCGAAAGGCAACTTGTTGGGAACTAGATTTGGCGATGGCGGAACGCCCGCCGGAGGCGATCGCAATATCTCCCTCTTTAAACCCATAAGCTTTGTACGGTTCATAAGTCCTGGTTGTATGACATCTACCATATCCGCGCATAGCATCAATAGTAGTGCTGACTGGTAAAGGATTGGGTTCACCGTGCATTTTCAGAGGAAACACCATTTGCACAGGTTTACCCGAAATCACAACATCCTTTTCTTCATGTTTAGATACGATAGTGGCATTAGGTACAGTTTCAGCAATGATTGTTTGTACTGTTTTCCAAGTTTCTTCTTTCTCTTGCTCTGTTTTACCTCCAGCTAATCCCGAACCTAATCGCTCTGGAATATAAATAGCTAGATTGTTATTAGTAGCATACTGATTTACTTGATTAAGTCCTTGTTTTAATGCTTCAAAATTAGTTTGTCTGACACTGGTACCATAATTATACTGACCAGCTACATTTGCTACTATTAGTTCACCTGCTTTTGATGACGATACTTGTACAAACTGCACATCTCCTAATTGCCAATCTCCTTTTTTCAAATATTCTTGTTTAACTATCGGCCACTTTTGGGCGATCGCCGCAGCTAGTCCTGCCCCCATTTTCTTCTGACAATTTACTTGCTGTACAATTATTCCTGTTTGTATTTCCAGAATGTTTTGTTTAATAGTGTTATTAACAGGTAATATCTCAGCTACTGCGGATATCTGTTGTTGATTTTCACAAATTAAAATGGTTTCTTCGGGTGTAACTGTAACAGGAATTATTGTTGTAGATGATTCTTGAACTTTATCTATTTGTTCACCTATTATATATGGTCTATTAGGAAGAGAATTAAGGCGTTGATTGTAAGCACTATTTGTCCCGTCAGCACTTAATATTTCTCCAAACTTTGCCTTCAAAGCATCTAAATCATCATTTATAATTGTATTGCTAACCAAGTAAAATACAGACATCCCTTTTTTAGTCTCTAGTAGTACATCTTGTCCAGGTAAAATATTAAATTCAATATTTTTAGCTTGCAACCAATTTTGTACTAATTCTGTTTTATAGTTATCTACCGTCATCCCTATTAAACCAAGTACCTGATCTTCCTTAGCCGAAAATAAGATTGTGGGACGCTTTTTGATTTTCTCCAGTAACAAACCACTATTTTCCACCATTATCTCTTGTTTCGTTACTGTATTTAATTGAGAGTTATCCTGAAAAGCTTGAGCTTCCTTTGTCCAAATTTCTGGATATTGTACTGTACTGGGTTCAATATTAATAAAAGTGTGAGAAAAATTGCTTTGTAAAGAACAATTAACAGAACCTTGTTGACCGTGTTTAAGTAATCCTAAACTTTGTAGTGCTTCCTTATCTTTTTTATAGTGCAGAACTCCTAATAACTCTCCATCAAGAAAAACAGCATCTCTATTTTTACTGGTTGGTACTTCTAAACTAACGCTTTTATATTCTTCTCCAGTAAAAACTTGACCTTTGAAATCATAAACATTAATCTTATTAATTTTTAATAAATTCCCATGAGGTGATTCAGCAATAATAAAACCACCTTCATTTTGACTATCACCAATAGATTTTAATTTAAGTTGTAGCGGATTACCATTAGATAAATAATTTATCTTTCTTAATTCTTGAATTGAATCAGCATCCAGTTCTCCTAATGTTTGACCATCCAATTTAATTTTAGCTGTGTTAACAGGAATGGGTAAATTACCAATAGTGAGTGTAACTGCTTCACCATTGAAAGTCTTACCTGCGTGAGAAAATTTACTAATTTCTCTGATAGTAATGTTGATTGGTGATTGTGATGGTAAATTAATAGTTGCTGTAGCTGTATAAGCTTCACCTGGTTTAATATATGCTTGTGCTTGAGTACCAATTGGTAACTGGCCTGTTCTTTGTTCCAAAACAGCAAATTCTTTGTATTCTCCATCATTATCTTTGACAAAAACCAATCTAGAATTATGTCTTTCATGTCCTGGAGAATAGCGACTAGCGCGTATTTCTATCTCATATTTTTCTTGTGGATTCCATTCTTTGCCAATAAAATTATCTCCTTCCTTACCAATTCCTAAAACCTTGAGTTGTGAAAATTGTAACTCATCTAATTGACCAACTATTTCTTTACCAAAAGTTGCAAATACAAAATTAGAAACCTTCTTTCGAGAATTGAAACTAGAATTATCACCTTGTTCTAATTCATCTTGTCGGGAAGCTGATATACTCCACGTTGCAGCTGCAACTGCTAATTTTTGGTCTTCAGGAAATAAATTATAGAAATTTTCAGCAACAGCATAAGCTTCTTGAAACAGTAACTTGATTTGACTTTCTCTCAATTCAGGTTTAAGTTCAACTAATGTCGCTCCCTGAGTAGTCATTCCCGGTTTTAAATTATAGTCAATTACAGATTGTTGACTAACTGTTCCCAACTTCTCATATTTAGCTTCTCCATTTTCTGTTTCTCCATCAATTTGTGCTATTGCTAATAAATTATGGGGACGTTGCGAAGACCGATATTTTTCTGGTATTTCTTCTAAACGGATGTTGAGTGTTGAACCTTTCCAAATTCCCGGATGTTCGTAGCGAGTGAGATTAGTAATGGTGATTTCTGTACCACTGCTTGTTTTAACAACAGCATAAGAACCTTGTTCAGTTTCTCGACGTTTATTTAATCTGGTAGCAGCATTAAATTTTTCATCAAATTCTTGCTTATTTAAAATAGCTTGAAATTTTTGCTGAGGAGTAAATTCTACACCTTTAAATAAATCTTGAAATTGGATAATAGGACGTGATTCTAAAGGAGATGATTCAAAGTATTTATTAACTTGGTTAATTAGTAACTCCACTGGTGAATATCCAGTAGTATTAATACCTTCATTCAAGTAAGCAGATGAAGATTTTTTATCTTTAATATAATTAACATCTCGATAAAGATAGCGTTTGTTTTCAGCTATTACCTCCATATCAGGCTTTTTGGCACTTTTGAATAAATCCACCGCAATTTGATTTTGGAAACAAGCTTCCTCAATCATTTGTCGGTACATATTCTGGTTAACTAACATTGCCTGTTCTATTACTTCAGGACTTTTATCTTGAACGGATGCTAGTTTAAGAAACTCTTGCATCTGTTCTCTGTAGTCTTGCCTAATTTTTTGAGAATTAGTTTTATCACTTTCTAAATGGAATAATTTTTTATAATGATTAGCAACTTGGTTTAAATATTCGGTTTGTTGTTGGTAATTACCATAGTTGATTAAAATTTCTATTTCTGATTCTAAAGCTTCCAATGCTGTCACATGATTATTGATAATACCAACACTGATACCATCACTCATGTGAATAGCGATTTCTTCAAATTCAGGTTGTGTACCATCTTCTCTGTAAAAAGATTGCTTTTTCAGTTTAACTGTGGGATCATAAGCATTTTCAGGCAAGTTTTTATATTCGGCTTCGGCAGTAAAATTAGGATATTTATTTGCTAACTCTACACCAATACAGTCACCATCAAAATCTCGACCTTGACGTTCTGATTCTGTTTCTATTGGGTCTAATTCTTCAGTTTCAATACCTTGTGCTTTTAGGGCTTCAATTCTAGCTTGGATGCGTTTGTGGTCTTCATCGTTGACCACGATAATTCCTTCTAGTGGGTTGCCATCTGGTCCCAGGTAATCTTCAACCTGTTTGTTGATAGAAACACACAAACCATTGGCATTTAAAAAAGGTGAGCGAAAATTCAGGATTTTTTCACCTTCTATCATCCAAGGGACACAAATTTCACCATTTTTAAGTTCTTTGGAGGGAATAATCATTCCCCGGTCAAAGGTAAGAACACGACCAAGGGCAATATCTCGCCATTCATTTTGTACAAATCGCGTAAGTTCTTGTTTAACTTTCTCAGTTTCTAAAAGTTGAGCATGACCAAGTAAATCTGCTTTGATAATTTTGTACATCAACAAATCATCTTGTTGAGATTCACTATCTTCTTGTAAATCATCTGAATTAGGATTATCGTTATATAATTCTACTGGTTTATCTGGCGTTTCATTTTCTAATTGTTCTGGTTTTTGTTGTCCAATAAATGCTTTACGTTTTTCGTATTTTTCGCAATATAGCTGTGCGACTTTTCTAGGGTCTTTCTGAATTTCTGCAAGTTCTTGTGCTTGCTTTTCTAATTCTTCCGCAAAGTCTTTTATACCTTGAGGGAAAGAAGCTAGTAGTTGAGAAATGGCAGTTTTACCTTTTTGAGACTGTGATTTTTCACCCAACCAAATAGTTTGATTATATAAACCTGGTTTGATTTGCGGTTTAATTGGTGTGGATGGGTTATCTTTATCCGTTCCCTTAAAGCTAGATATGGGGATGATGAGGTCAATTTTGGGTGTATTTTTCACCCACGGTAATCTTTCTAGTTTATGAGGGCGAAGTGTGCCTTTACCAAAACGGTATTTAGTGTCTTCTCCATCAGTTTCTCTCCAGCCAAAGCGGTGTTGTATTACACGGAAGCTTTTATCTTTTTGTTCGTTTCTTTTAGTTATTTTGTCATATAGTTCAGTTGAAATTTGCCCGTAGCAGTCACCTACAGATTTATATGCCACATCATTTGGTAAAATCCCTCCATTTTCTCCATTAGCGTCATCTACTACTAAAATATTGAGTCTTTCATGGATGGCATTTTTGCATGATCCTAAAAAAATAGAACCGTAAGCACCACGGTCTTTTCTATCTGGACAAAGTTTTTCAATAATCTCTAAACATTCTGGTGAACCGTAGAGTAGCCTAGTTTTGGATGAAAACAGTAACACATCGCCATTTGGGTGGTTTTTTAAGTCTTCTGCGGTGCAGTGTTCATCCATTTGTCCAAAGGAAAAATCTCTCTCTGGTAAGAAGAATTCTAAAAGTGTATTATCTAGTTTTTCAGTTAAAATTGAATCAGAGTTTTTGGCATTACCATCTGTATGAATCCACTGGTTTAATCGAGTATCAAAATGTTTAAATTCTAATGTCATGATTTGATTTGTTTATCATTTACAATAGATTGTTTGTTGGAGTTATTAGATATGTCACGATTACAGCGTTGGTTAAATATGTATCTAGAGAAAGTCAATCCTGACGGTACTTTAAAATCTAAATACATTGAGCAATTGCATTCTTATGGATTTGATAATGATTATATTACTGAACATGGGCAAGGATTTAAATCTGAATATGAACAACTTAAACAATTAGATGAAACTGACCCTGAATCTGGGATAAATTATACTGCCTACGATTTCTTTACAGAAGAAGAAAAGCAGCAATTTAATGTTGATGGTTCTTTGAAACCAGAGTATGTGAAATATGCTCATAGTATTGGTATCAGTGCTGAATCATTAGCAGAAATGGAAAGCCGTAAAAAAATTGAAGTTGATAATTACAATGAATTGTCGGCTCGATATGCGGAACAGGGCATAAATTTTGGTGAACAGCAAATGCAAGCAATTATTTCAAACAACAAAACCTATTTACAAAGGAGGAAGCAGATGGAAATAGATTTGCGTAATTTTGAAGATGTTGATACCTTGCCTTTTGAACCAGAAACACGGTATTGAAATTTGCCAATTTGGTAATTTATACATCACTGTTACAGGATGTCACAAGGAACAGGTGACAGGTGACAGTGTGAAAAGTCTTTTGTTATTTGGGTTTTATCATCAATTGATTGATGTCCTAACATGGGCGATCGCTATAACTACTAATAGTTTCCTCAGATTTGATTCTAAAAGTTATTTCACTGATGTTGCTAGTAAAAAAAAGTAGAATTGGAGGTAGTTTTTGTTTGTTGCTTTATATCGTTTGATATAAATCAAAACCATTTTTGATATAACTGTCTTTACTCCAATTCTCTGTTATTTTCTTGTTCTTCTTGTCGGTTGTGGGTTAACAGTAGCATTTTCAGTCTTTCCAATATCATCAAATCTTCATCTGTCAACCCTTTATCTTTACCTTTAGCGTCATCATAGAGGTAAATTTCTGCAATTTCTTCCCCATTTTTGCGTTTTAGTTTGAGAATGTCTTTCTCTAGTTGAAGGTCGTAGTATTTTCCTGAATATGTTTCTGGTTGTCCTGCTTGTTGCCAAAAAAACCTGATAGTTGGGCTGATGCTGTTAGCGTGATTTTGTGAGCGATTAACCGATTGGTGTGCGCTCAACAAAGGTGTGTTGGAAGGTATTGCATTACTTTCCTGACCGGAATCTGGGTTGTCTACAGAAACCTTGCTTCTATTCTTAGTGTCCAGAGTATTTTTTGCAGGTTTACTAGAAGCGATCGCTGAAAGCCGGTGTTTAGCCACAACTTGGCGTTCCGTTATTATCTCCGTTACTGCATTTTGAGCGATCGCCTCCGGCAGTGCGCTCCGCGCGATCGCTAGATGTGGGCGTTTCGCCATTACTGTTTGCGTAGCGTTCTGTAAGGAAGGTGGTTGTTCTCCTGTCGCTTCTGTTACTGCATTTTGACTATTCGCCTCCTCAACTTCGATTAGTGCTTGACTACCCTCATTTGTATTATTTTTAGCCTCTGGTGTAGTAATAGCTTGATGTAATTCTGATTGTGATATGTCTGCTGTGAGGGAACTGATTACCTCCGGTAGTTCTAGTGAAGATTTCTGCACCGCACTAATTTCTGAAGTAGTTTCTTGTTTATGCGTAGTTTTATAGGTTAATGGTATTTCTTCCTCTGGGGACAATATTGTTACCGTTGTTTCTATAGCAGGTGTTGGCATTTCAACCTGTTTTTTGCCCTGACAAGAATATATTGCTGGTAAGTCCCGTTCAGGGTTATAAGATACACCTCGTTTTTTCTGAAGTCCTGGAAAGCTGTATGCTGACCCTAATTTATACCCACCAACTTTGACACCATTCATCTCGAAAGCGATCGCCTCTTTAAACAAACCCTCGGTACTAAACTGAGGATGAACCACAACACCTTGTTGCTGAAGTCTCTGTATCAATTGGGTAACATTTGGTTGGTCCTTCGTAGCTTCATCAATGATGTCAGCTAACAGTTGGGTAATAGGTGGTTGATTGGAAGAGTGGTGTTTCTGTTTTTGCGTTTGGGCGTGGCGATCGCTAATAGTTGTTTCAATTCCAATTTTCTCTACTGTTTTAGCCACCCTATCACTACTACAAGACACCTCTTCCAAACCGTACTCTTTCTCCAATTGTCGTAATATCACCTCACTGCGGCGATAATCCCAGGAATCTGGTACAACTGAGCCATTCATACGGATACGCGAAGCAATGATATGAATGTGTTCGTGGTTGGTGTCATGGTGACGAGCAACAACGTACTGGCTTTGATTTAATTCCTCTCCCAAGAATTTCATGGCCTTGAGCCAATGCTGGGCAATTTTTGTGTATTGCTCATCCTCCAAATGTTCATGATATTCCCCTTTGTTATGGCATACATCACGGTGAGGAATAGAAAGAATGACATGAGCGCAAGCACGTTGGAGATTGGGGCGAAATCTTCTGGCTGCACCAAATTCTCTAGTTAGTTGTATGGGTGTAGTTCCACCCATATTGCTGTCGATCATAGTGGCTTTCTCCTTACCCAGCACATATTCTAGGGTTGAGCGAAAGCTGTGATTTTTAAACTGCTTGCCAATCAAAGGGGACTCCTCTCAGCAATGTCTACGACGGGTTATTTAGGGGTTAGCTGAATACTTTGTTGGGATATTAAGCTTCTCCGGTCTAAAGACACGGAGATTTCTGAAGAGTCCATAAACGAACTTTCTTAGGCTGGCTTAAACAGCCTCTACTGATTCCGCTAAGATCAACTCCTAGCATTACCGCTACTTTTCTCAAAATATTAGCAGCACCATTGCAGTCCGCATTAATTTTGAATCCATCAGAAGTTTTATACACTCCACGACTAACTCGTTTACCACTTGCTTTCCACCCTTCGGGTTTTTCACCGAATTTAGGTATGTTGTCGCAATCAAGAAACGATGATTGAGAAGTATATGATTCTTCTGTTTCTATAAAATCTATTCCGTATTGTTTACATAATTGAGTAAGACGGTCTTTTAATCTTGCTGTGGGAATTTGGACAAACTTCTGATTGTTTTTAGACCCCAAATCAATACTATCTTTTTGTCCTTTATTCCATCCAAAAACAATAGTACCAATCTTGTTTTCAATGCAGCGGTTAATGACTATTCTTGCAGCTTTGTTAACTGCATCACGCATTTGTCGGTTTCTTTTTTCGGTAATAGCAGCTAATCTGTTAGACCAAAAGCCCTGCGGTTTATCACTTTTAAGTTTAGCTACTGATTTGTTGTACCACTGGTTTAAACTTTTTAAATGAAGTCCATCAACAATAAATGATGTTCCTAGATTAGAAACACAGGTTAGCCAGTTATTCAAACCGTGGTCAATCCCCAAAACATTATTTTTATCAACATCAGATTTTACTTCATCTACCTGATAGACAAATTCTGCATAAAATTGTCTATTTCTAGGTAGAATGCGTACTTCTCTGATTGACTTGAAATCAAGGTTGGATGGCATTGGTAGATAAAAACAATCTATGTCAAACCATGCCTTAACTTTTATTCCCAAAGGAAACCTAATCATCCCATCAATTAACTTTAATGACCTGCCTGTAAAAGTAGCTACAGCCATAACACTTTTGCGGTAATTGGGTAATTTTGGTTTCTGGGAAACCTCACCCTTTTTCGCAGCTTTTACTAACCCAATGTACGATTTAAAAGATTCAGCTACACTGGTTAGTATTTGCTGGGAGGTATCAGAATACAATGCCTGATAATGAATGTTTTTCTGATAAGTTCCTAGTTGTTTATGCAAATCTGCTCTACTGGGAATATGTCCAGTTTTAAAGTACATCTGCCTAGAATAGTAAACGCCACAATTTATTAGCTTTTTAGCTTCTGTGCAGACGTACTCCAAGATTGCTGTTGTTGATTTATCGGACTTAATGAGAACTTGTTGGCATCCGTACATTGTTCGACCTTCAATGTTTGTTGATTTCAAAAGTATAGTTGAGATATGATTTACTTGTCAATAGCAGCCACGAAACAACATGAAGACAACGCTGGAATACAGAATAGGAAATCATTCAAAAGGCAATGCAGTAGTGCATCTTGTGTGGATACCCAAACGACGAAAAAAGGTGTTAACTGGAGAGATAGCCAAACGTCTTCGACAGATAATTTACGAACTAGCCAAAGAAAAAGACTGGGACATACTCGCTCTTGAAGTTGCCCCAGACCATGTTCATTTATTTGTAGAACATCAACCAGACGTTGCTATAAATCAAGTGGTTAAAGCTTTTAAAGGACGGTCATCTTGCTTGTTAAGGCGAGAATTTCCTGAATTACTTAAACTTCCTAGTTTATGGACTAATAGTTATTTTTATTCTACTGCTGGACAAGTTTCAGCAGACGTTATCAAAAGGTATATCGAAGATCCGCATCACGGTTAAATATCAAGGCGTTCGCGATAGCGTGCCGGAGGCTCTATAAATTCGCCGTTGGCACTTCCTCCACTGTCTAAAGCCAAGTGGCTTCCGTGCCTTTCGGCGATTTTCTTGTGATTTGGGAAAATGTGGTGAATTTTAGAGCGATCGCAACTGGCACAGCGATCGCCTTCGGCAGTACGCGAAGCGCAATCGCCTTCGTGATCCATCAAATAATTTCTTCTGATTCATCAACTGTCACCCCGCACTCCAGCAATTGCATTTGTGTTTCCTTGATGGATGCACGCAGGGATTTCACTAAGTTTTGCAGCTGCTCAACATCAAAATTTACAGCTTGTCCTGTTTTTGATGCGTTAGTTGCTGCTGTAGCTATTTGGTTAAGATTCACCCCAATAGCATTTAGTTCTGTGTACAACTTCCAATTTAACTCAGGGGGAGGGGGCAATTCCACAACACGCCGTCGAAGTGCGGCACGTCGAATAAATTCTGTGATACTCACTCTGCCTTCTTTTGCTTTTTGTTTAAGTTGCTCGTACTCATCAGCAGCAAAACGAATAGGAAATACAATTTTTTTAGCAACTCCATTAGTTACCTTAGTTTTGTTGGACTTCATGGCTTTCTCCAAAAAACTGTTTCAGAAGAAAAATGTTGTAGTTAGGCTATTTTTTAAATGTCATATGCTCCTAGAGCGTATAAACAAAACATGGCTTGCGTTTCACCGGGAATTTACACTGTTAAATAAATAGTAGCATCTGATACTTTGATGGTAGTTGTCAAAACTCTTGTCCAGCAGTCAATTCAGTCCTGTACTGATAAAGTCAGCATAAAAAACAGAATTGCCTACACTTGCCCACTTTTGCCTACACTTGCCTACAATTTTTGATCCAAAAATCTGCTTTTAGTTTATTTGTACTAAGATTTTATCTGTAAATTGCCTACACTTGCCTACACTTGCCCACTTTTGCCTACACTTGCCCATATCTAAAAAATTGAGTAATTTGGCGATTATCGTCATACATTTTACTACTTTTGTAATACAAAATTGATGAATTGGGTTTAAGAATTTGCCTTTATGAATTTTTCTCTGTTCAAACATATTTTTAGCATAATACTTAGATGAGGTTTCACTAAAACAAAAATATATCAAAAATTATATCTTGCTTATATCATTTGTTGCTTTTCAATTCATTGCTAGTTATTGCAATATAGTTATTATCCTTTATAAATTTGTGTTCCAGCCAGCAACAAAACTTTTGTTGTTTGTACTAATAGTTATGTAGATATTAATCCTTTATCAATAAATAGAGGCAATATATGACAAGGCAAAAAATTTTAGACAAGAGACTGAGATTTCAATTTCGAGAAAATACTTCAGATGGAATTTTGTTGAATTATTTGCTCAACCATTCCTATAAAAATATTGATGAATTAGTATGGCAAGCAGTACGAATATGTTTTATGCCATTAGCCTATATCAATGTAGATGGAGTAGATGATGATTTATTAAAGGAAGTAACTTTATCATCATTGATCGATTGTTTAAAGCATTGGGATTATATTCAAATTAAGTTAAATTTAAATTTATCCTTAGCTAAAATAATTCTTCAAGGGATGGACAATTTTAGTACCACTTTGACTACAAACGATTCTGTAATAAAACAGAATTATGCTAGTTATCAAAGCCCAATAGAACAAAGAATTCCTAATAAAACGACAGTCACTCAATCTCCAGAAACTAACCAACAAGATGATATTTGGGATGAAGATGTAGAAGTACAGATGGAATTAACAGATGAACAAACGGCTATTAGACAGGATATCCGTTCATTATTTGGATAAACACCATAAATAAGTAAAACCTAATTTTAGGATCATAATTAACGAAATTAAATCACAAAGAATATATTTCGGTTCATTGATGGAAAAAGGAGTAATAACATGACTAAAACCACAAATAGTGTAATTCCAGATTTGACACTGGCTATAGATTTAGGTGGTTCTCAAACCAAAGCAATTGCAAGTGTATTTAATAAAAATGACTTTCCTATGTTGCTTTGTATGGAACCAGAAATAGCAGATGTATCTGTTGTTTCAGTAGAGAACTATGAAAAAACAAAATCTGGAGAAACAGATCCAGAGAACACCTGCTGGGTGGGTATTGGTGAAGAATATTATGCTGTTGGTTTCCTTGCGAGAAACAAATATGGTGGTAATTCCTTACTCAAGCAGTTAAAAGAAGAAAATGCAGTACCAAAAATTTGTGGTGTTTTGTGGGTTGTGAGTCAGAAATTAAAACTGATGAATAAATTCACGGTTTCACTCGCTGTTTTACTACCACCTTCAGAGTATCAAGATAAGGAGCGACTTGAAACTAAATTAAAACAGGTTTTAAAACGTTTTAATACACCTACTGGTGAAATCAGAGTCAAGTTGGTAGACTTGAATGTTGTTCCCGAAGGAGTTGGTATTTATCTACATCGTCGCAATATTTTGGGGAAAAACATTAAAAATTGCAACCTTGCGGTAGCAATGTTGGGATATCGCAATGCTTCTGTACAAATATCTAATAAAGGTGCAGTAACTCCAGGGGTATCAAATGCCTTTGGGATGTCATGGATGTTGGATGATTTTGTTAGACGTTGTAGTGGTTTGTCAAAAGATGATCCTTATCTTATAGCGACAGTAGTAGCAGCAGGATCTGAATGTAAACCAGAAGTTTTAGCTACTTTATCACGACGTAAAAGTGAAGTTGAGGTTTTAGCAGAAGGCCAAGATATGTCTTTTGCCCTCCAAATTAGTCGGGATGAATATTTTCGAGCATTAGTACGCTGGTTATTGCAAGAAATACCCCGTGATATTGATGAATTAATTTTATGTGGTGGTACTGCGGAGTATCTTAGATCAGAATTAGAGGCATATTACAGTAATGTGAAATTGATTTGGAATGGTGGTGTAGAAATTCCTCCAGCACTCGATAAAGTAGGGATGGGTGTGCGATTAGCAGATGTATGGGCTTTGTATCAAGTATTGTTTGGTAGTGCGAATTTAACTACTAAAAATAGTAATACTCCAACTAATAATTCTGGTTCTACTGTTTCAGGGAACAAGGTTGTTAATCTGCCTTCACCAAAGCCAAAGGGATTTTTGGAAATGCCAGATAGACTTTGAATTTGTTAATGAAATAGAGTTTTTTAACTGGTAGGTAATTGTAATGATTGAACCTCTAAAAATTAAGAGAGGCGATCTGCGGTGGGTGTAGCGATTGCCTTTGGCAGTGCGCTACGTGCGATCGCCTAATACAACTCCTCCCTTTCTATCAAATATTTCTGCTATTCTTCTACGGAATTTGGTTTATTTTGTAACCATTGTTCTAGATCAGCTATTGTTGAGAAATCCAAAAGTGCTTCCCCCAGTAATTCTAACTGTTCAACAGATAGTTGATGAATTTGCTCAATTAAGCTGGATGCAATTACACCAAATCGCCGATTAAGTTGTCGTATAATTAACCGTTCTTCACCTTGTTGTATTCCTTGCTGTTCACCGCGTTCCATAGCCAGTTTTTCTGTTGGGCTAACTAAGGGCATTTTTCTTTCCTCCTCCAAACGTTTAATTTTAGTGATTAATCCTTCTTGTAAATGCTTAGGTAAAGTCATCATTGTATCAATGATTTTGAATAGCTTAACTATTTGTTCTTTTGTTAACCCTCGCTCGTAAAGTTCTCTAATTAACTTCCATTTACACGCTTCCCGTTCAGCAAAATTACTGATTGTGGATTTAGTCTTCAAGTGTGCCATCGTAATGATAGCAAAGGGATTGTTACTAGATTCTAGCTCATTCCAACGCGATTCGTAATCAAGGAGTTTAGCAGTAGGAAATTTGACGTGAGTTTCACCATCTCCAATAGAATAATGATAACAATCAGGTCGCCAATTGGGTCTATCATCACCTAAAATCGCTAGGCTAAGTACCTTGTTATGGTAAAGATCAAAAGCGCGATAGTGGTAAATAAACATTCGTTCTGCGAAATCAACATCATAATGACTTTGAACTTCAACGTGAATCAAAATCCATATCTGTTGTTTATCTAACAACCAAACTTTATAAAGTTTATCCGCAATGCGTTTTTCTGTTTCTGATGAAGCTGTAATCTCTTGAAGTTCTTTGTCAAGGGGTTGAGGGGATTCTTTCCAATCAATTAATTCATGGATTTGAGGAAAGAAAAAGAATAAGAAGCTTTCAAAATATTCATTTAATGCTTCTTTCCATGATTCATCATAGTTAGCTGTTAATTCAGTCATTTTTTAGTAGATGAGCATGATAAAAAATATTATATACAAATTTTTGTCTGTTTATAATTTTTTTATAATAAATATGATTTAGAAAATGCTCTAACTTTCAATAATCTCAAAGATTGTTCCACAACGCTGGCACATAAAAGAATTATCCCACTTTTTATAAAGTCTAGGGTATTTACGTGAGTATAAAATGTTTTTTCTTACTGCCCAAAATAGGTAGATTGGGAAAAATACAAACATTAACAATTCAATTAGAACTAAGGCATTAAAAATACCACATACTATAATACCTATCCAGGTAAGAAAAATGATTTTAAGAATTAAAATAATATTTGATTTTGGTTTTTCTGGTGGTGCTGCTATCTTGCCTAGTGATGTAGTATTAGTTTCATTTTTATAAGCAGCAGCAGATTTTGAACCTATAGAACCTCTGACTGTGCTAGTGCTATGGGTGACATTTTCTTGATAAACTAGGGATAATTTACGAGAGTTATTACTTTGGCATTTAGGGCAAATAATTAGCATAGTTATCCAGATGATATTTACAGCAGTTTGTATTTTGATGAATTGCATTTCTATGCTGGTTTTCAATCATTAAATGATATGGACTAGATTTGATAATGCTATAAATTTATTCAAACTGTATGATTTTATCCCTGGAGTGAATTTAATTCTTGAATATGCGAATCTAATATTCCCTAGTATAGACATAACAAATATTATTGTCAATGAAAAGAACTCTTTCCCCAGGCGTTCTTTATAAGTTTGTAGTGATTCAGTTATTTAGGGAAAGATTAAAGGTTAATTTTTTATTCTCCTTTCTTTCCCTGTAATAATGAAATCTGCTAAGGATTGACACCTAAACCATAAATTAAAATTGAAAAATTCTATGGTTTAGGTTTTTGATTATCTTTGTTTGTTCACGCAGCAGCTTTTTCAGGTGATTTGTGTTTGCGTGTAGAAGTAGTTTTTGGAGTAGGGGTTGTATTATTCTTTTTTGGTCTTCCTCTGCGTTTTGGTTCTGATTTAATTTCTTTTGCAGGTGGTAAAAGTTTTAGTGTAGGAACAGGAAAAGGAATGGTTTCACTTTTCATGGTTTCGTCAGATGAAATATCATTTTCTAATTTCATGTTCCAAGGGTCAGGTAATGGTTGAACAATAACTGGTTTATTGACTTTAGGAATTGATATTGATATGTTGTCCGGTATAACTGATGTTGTAGCTTGTATTAATTGAAAAATCCCAGCAATAAAATCTATAAACATCGCTACAAAGAAAGTAACACAGATAGCTTCTATCATTAAAGTAAGTACAGATTGCATAATTATCTCCTGAAATACAGTGAATTTTGATTTTCATGATTTTCACAAATGTTTCGCGTAGCGATATATCAATATTGTCACTATATTAAAGCAGTATTTATATGTCGTTAGTTAGGCTTTTTTGATGTATATGTAAAACTTAATTCTGTGTTCACTGTTTCTTCTTTTAACTATAAAATTTATTTTGCACAACTACTTATGTAATGTTTTTAAAGTATTCATTATGTCACTTAAAAAATAAAAAATAGGCACTGGGGAAGCAGTTCCCCAATACCCAGTTTTAAAGTAATCTAAAACTCTAGCAGTAATCTCAAAACAGACTAAGTTGAATACCCCCTACTTTATTGATACTGCTAGGAAAATCATGTATTTTGTTAATTGTGCTAGATGCAGAAGTTTGATAATCAATAGGTTTGATAGTCTTGACAATTTGAGAAATATCGCTAATCCATTTGATATTTTCAATGCTGCGACTAAACAATTTATCTACTATTCCTGGGTGAATGTGACATTCTTGAATACACCTTTCATCATCTAACCAAAAATCATCATCACTATCTTCACTACTCTCCTCATGAGATGACACCTCAGAAACATCTAAAGCAGCTTCATCCTCTTGTAAAATAGCATCAATTTCCTGCAAACGTTGGGAAATATCAGCAATCCTTTCTGTATGCGGAAAAGCTTGTCCTACAAGAGATTCAAGTCTAGCATTTTCAACTTGTGCATTTTCCAATTCTTCGTGCAATCTTGGCAGATATTCCGGTAATGAATCTATCAACGCATCAAGACTGATTAAAGGATGAGAACGCTGAAACTCAATACTTTCTCTTTTGTTGTTCATCACCCAGGGGAAATAATACTCATTTCCACAACATTTGATGTATATACCTAACTTATTATTACCAGGACGATAATAAGCATACACATCAAATCCTCGATAATTAGCAACCTTTCTCGCAGAAGTATATTGATTCTGGAAAATCTCTTTACACTCCAGAGAGATTCGTCTAGAAATTTGCGCTGCTTCTATGTCCTTTAACATTGGCTTGATTATTTGCAAGTCCTCCTGAAGCAACTCAATCTTGCGTTTTAAATCTTGAATTTTGCGATTCCAGTTATCTATATTCCAACCCAAACTAAATTGTTGTCTTTGATGACTCCTTTGTTGAATGAGTAGAGAATTCAACTCACTACGCAAATTAGACTCCTCAATTAACAGAGAATTTCCTGTAGCCATTGACTTAATTTGAGCATAGGAATAAACTCCCTGATCACAATCTTCAACATTATCCAAATCCTCACCATTCAGGAATTTAGTCGTCATTTCCTGCTTCCATTGTAAAGTTTGCCATCTAAGGGCATCCAGGCGTTCTGTAACATACCTAAATATCCAAACGAAAGGCAACGTAGAACCCATTAATTCCCCGTTTCCTTGTCTAATACCTCTCCCCTCTCGTTGAGTTAAGTCAGAAGGTCGCCAAGGGGCATCTAGGTGGTGTATAGCCCATAATCCGCGACGGTGGACATTGCAACCTGTACCTAATTTCTTTGTACTTCCCAGTAGAATACGCACCTGACCAGAATCAACTAACTCAAACAGTTTAGTCCGTTTAGATTTGTTGAAATCATGAACAAAGGCAATTTGTGATTCTGGAATACCTAATGCTATAAACAGCATTTTCAAATACAAATAAGTGCTGTATTTATCTGGTTTAGGAATACTAGCATCACAGAATATTAACTGAGTTCCCTTGACATTATTTGTTAGCTTCCAAATTTGCCAACTATTCCAAACACACTCATGTAACTTGCTGGTATCTGCTTCTTTAGTTTCTCCCAATAAGCGCATAGTTAAAGCAGCTTTTGTGAGATCCGTTGTTACCTTCAGCATATTATCAATGCTAGGTGCAACCTGCCGAGTGTAAATTTTCTCAGCCCTTTTGAGAGCTTCCCTCAGAAATTGTAATTGTGCTGGAGATGGTTCTACAACAACATCAATAAACTTAGGTTTTGGACGTTTTAAAACATCACCAATGTTATCATTTGTGCGGAGGTCAACAAATTGATCCATTAGCCCTCGGAGAGCTTGGATATTGCAGAAACTCTTAAACCGAGTTACTACTTTGTATTTACCACTCGCAGTAACTTCAGCAGAAGAAGTAGGTTCTGCAAATTGACTAGCCCATTCATCGAAAGTTTCTATTCCCAATTCTCGTAATTTAGGAAGTTGAAACATCCGCATCCAGTTAAATAATTCTGCCATAGTATTAGACAGAATTGTACCCGTTGCACCAATTACTTTTCCTGTGAATTGGGAACAAGTTTCTGTGAGCATATCTCCCAGAGTATGCAGAATCTTCATGTACGTATCACTAGCACGTTGACTCCAATTATTGGGAATACCTCTGATGTTGTACATTTTGGTGATGATAGATAAATTCTTAAATTCATGAATCTCATCTATCACCAACATATCTGTCAAATTATCAAAATCAATGTGATTATCTTTTCTTGTTGATGCTGTTACCTTGTTAATTTTACTTTCTAGGCTTTTTAACGCCTTCTTTAGCTGTTTAGTGGTGATTCTGTTGTTGGATTCGTTTCTCAAGAAAGCTTGGAGAATTTCTTTTTCTTGATTGTGAAATGCTAATTGATAATCCTCCGATAATGCTAAACTGAAGAATTGGGAATGAGTAATGATAGTGCAATCAAAATCCCCTGTTTGAATGGCAGCAGTGAAGATTTTTCTACCTTCGGCATCTAGCTTATCAGGAACTAATAAGTTTGCCATTGGATAGAGATATCTAAAACTCTCTTCAATTTGTTTTTCAGTGCCATTCAACACAACTAACATTGGCTTATTAGCTAATCCCAATCTCCGACATTCCATAATAGATGCAATCATGGTATATGTTTTACCAAGTCCTACATCATGGGCTAGAAAAGTGGCATTTTCTTCGAGAATTCTAGAAACACCATCTAATTGCCAATAGTTTAATTGCACATGAGGATTACTACCTGGAAGCTGGAGGTAATTACCATTATATTTCCGGGCAGAGAAAACATTAATTTGTGTGTTGTAATATGTATACAGATCCACACATCTTTGTTGATTCTCCCAAATCCAATTTCTAAAAGCAAATTTGATGACTTCTAATTTAGCTCTGGCTTCTTCTGTTGCTTCATTAGAGGCTACAGTATTGATGGTATCCTTGCTTGCGTAAATAATGATTCTGGGGTCTTGACGATTTAATCCTTTTTCTAGAAGTTTGGCACTGTCAATGTAACTTGTGCCATATTCTGTAATATCGTCAGAATTTTCCCCTACAGTCCAAAAAGATGTGCTGGATGAAGTAATATGAGATATCGTTACTTTTATTTTCAATATCTCTTTCGCAAACTGCTGGTAAATTTCTGGTTTAATCCAGTTTGTACCTAGCATTATGTGAATTTTCTTGTTCAAGATTTTATCTTTTTGGGAATCTGTGAGAGAATTCCAATCAATATTTGATGTTTCTAGACAAGCAAGTTTGATATCTTCTGTAGCATCGGGAAGCATTGGTAATGGTTGAACTGCTTTAAGTGCTTCTATGTTTTTTGGTAAATTAACTGCGATCGCTTCTTGCAGTTTTCTGTAAACGTTACCAGATAAATATTGAGCCGCGAGTTCCCATTTCTGGGTAGTAGGATTGTAAAAGATGAGATTATCAGCATCGAGTTGTTGAATAATTTCCTCTGGAGTCAGGTGGCTAATTTCTGAGATATAATCTAAATCTAAGCAACCTTTAATATTCAGAGAATGGGTTAAAGCATCTTGGGCTGAATTAACTTTTGTGGGAGCAGAATATGAACGACAGACTCGTTTAGAGAAAATATCAGCTAATTTGTAATTGCTCTTTTCTAGAGTCCTGACTAAATAATAGTTGGGGTCTTTCCCTAGATGTATTAGATTGTACTTGCTATTGATTCTCCCCCATTTACGAATGAATGAGTTGTAGCTGTTTTTTAGTTCTTGTTGGAGTTGTGTTAATTCCTCATCATTTACTGTTTGTTGGGCATTGATGACTTTTATTAAACAACTACGTAGCTGCCAAAAATCCTCAATTCGATTTCTCTCTACTGTTTCTACTAAAACTAAATGGCTTTTCGCTCTTTGATAAATTTGGTTTTCATGAATACAAAAAGCCATTTCTTTAATATGTTGCAATTCAGGTGGAACTAACAGTAGTTCTTCAGTTTCTTTTCTAGGAGAGTAGTTAACATTTAGAGGTATTTTACACAGTGCTTCAGATAAATCTCTACCATCATCTAAAAGAGCAAAACCTTCACCGTACAGTTTATTAATGCTTGGTGTACCTAATAAGTAATGTACATGAGGATAGATTCTCTGTTGTAAATGTGTGTATTGGGGAGATTTTCGCAGTTGGTCTTGATAATATTTATCAAAACTTCTGCCTTGAAATTCACTCAAGAAATATTCGTTGAGATGAGCTTTAGTTTTTTCACCTTCATTACCCCAATCTTGAGGAACAATTTGTACTTCTTGAGTATTTATCCATTTTGATGTATTAGCATGACGAGGATTTTTGACTTTTTGAAAGATTAGCAGAATGGGGCTAACTTGAGTTCTAGCAATGGTGTTAAATACTCCACTAGGAAGTCTTACGGCTGTTACCAGTTCTAGTTTTTGTCCTAACCAAGCCCGGAACTTTTGAGAACTGGGAGCATCTAAAGTGTAGGTAGAAGTAATGACTGCAATTAACCCTTCTTCTCTCACTAAGTCGGCAGATTTGGCTAGAAAATAGTTATGAATGCTGACTCCGAGAAAGTTATATTTTGAGTCGTTTACTCCATAGTCACCAAAGGGAAAATTCCCACATACCAAATCAAAATATCCTTCTGGGAAGCTGACTTGTTCAAAACCCTGATTATAGATTTTAGCTTCGGGATATAGATGTTTGGCTATGATAGCGGGTGTTTTATCTAATTCTATTCCAAATAGTTTTGAATTACACCTGATATCCTCTGGCATGAGTCCAAAGAATAAACCAGTACCGCAAGCTGGTTCTAATATTCTGCCTCCTGTAAATCCTATGCGTGATAGCATTTCCCAAATACTACGGATAATTTTAGGTTCTGTATAATGGGCATTTAATATGCTACTGGCAGCGTTATTAAATTCGTTTTGTTCCAGTAAAGTTAGCAATTCTTTTTGTGCTTTAGCAACCCATCTAGTTTGTGGATTTAAACTAAATATTTCTGGTAAACAACCCCATCCGTTGAATTTGGCTAGTGTTTGTAGTTGTTCTTGGGTGGGAGTGGTGTTGAGATTTTGCAGGGTAATAATTGCCTTTTTGTTGTTTTCCCATCTTTGTTGGGGTGTGGTTTTTAATTCTGATTCTATTGTTGAATTGATTGTAAACATATTCCATTACCAAAAAATAGTTTTGGTAATGGGCGCATAGCGCAAAGTTACGATTTAAATATGTTATGTATATTCGCATTCAGGTGAGGTATAGGCAGTAATAATTGAACGCAAATGGACGCAGATAAACGCAGATAGTTTGGCAATTCATTAGACTAGGAAATGCTATATGTGCATCTTTAAAGTCAAATGATATCAGAGAAAAAATATAGCTTACATTCATTAGTAAGCCATATCATTTATAAATAATTTGTGAATATTTATGGTTGAAAAATTTACATTAACAGGTTGAAAAGCTTAATAATTTGAATGTGAGACAGTATTAGATATGCCTCCAAAAGTTCTTACTAATAGTTTTCAAGCTGATAACTTTCCTGTTATTACCAGATTCTGCTGTATTTTCACCTTGAACAGATTCAGTTGCCAATAAAGAGTTTAGTAGTGATAGTTGGTGGTCTACGTCTCCTACATGACGGTATATTAATGATGGTATTATTTTCATACCCAAAGGTGTAGGGACAATTTTGAGATATTGGTTTAATGTCTCTAAATAATTGCTATTGGCAAATTGTCTTTCAGCTACATAAGGACGTAATATTTCTAGCAATTGAATAGCTCTTTTGATTTCCGAAGAATCAGAATTATTGTCAATTTGAGCTTGGCTTTCTCGGTAGCCTTTCATTTTCTTTTCAGCAACAAGGTTGTTAAATTTATAAACTGCTTTTTCATGGTTGCCACAAGCATGAACTTTCTGCTGAGATTTATATCCTACTCGACCCCATTCAACAGTTAAATTTCCTTGCTCAACTTTGGCACTCCAGAACTTATTACTATTCTGGGCAGCATCTACAAACACTAAATATATTTCCATAATTCGCCTGTTGATATTTTAAAGTGTGGTTGTCAGCTAAATACTTGAATTAGTGGCGCAGTGAACGATAGCTGCCCACCGGATATCATAGTTTCATTCAGGAAGTTGTAAGGACTGGTAGAACGCTGTTCTAATTGCTCCAAAAGTAAGTAATATTACTTATGATTCAGGCACTTGCAATCAACTTCGCAATTTGCTAAGATTATTCCATGCAAAATCTGAAGCCTGACTTCTTCCTATTAGTTAAGTAAGGCTTTTAGTTACTGAACATGAAATCAGGAGAAAAGATGATGAGAAGCATTTTTATTTGTATACGAGGAAAACCTGATTATGCGAATCGTTACCGAAACCAGGCTCAAGAAGGCTTGCGAAAAGTACCCCGACGCTCAAGCAAGTATACAAACCTGGATAAAACTTGTAAAATTGCAAGAATGGAATAGTTTTGCAGATGTTAAAACTACTGTACCTTTTGCACCTGACCAAGTTAAAAACTTCGTCATTTTTGATATTGGAGGAAACAAATACAGATTGATAACCTGTATCAATTATAAGAAGAAAGCTATATATATTCGTGACTTTCTTACTCATGCAGAATATAGTAAAGATAACTGGAAAAACGACGAATGGTTTGATAGCTAACCTGAATTAAAATGCCATTATTGAAAACTAGGATTAATGTTTATTAATCTGAGTTTGATTAACCAAATAATTCCATCAACATGAAATGCTAAATCAAAACACTAGCTACATAGAATTAATTACGTCTTTTCCTCCTCGTACCATAAAATCTGAAGAAGATTTAGAAAAAACTCAAGTAGTTGTTGATAAACTTCTTGATAAAGCAGAATTAACCGAGGCGGAAGAAGATTATTTGGATTTGTTGGGAATTTTAATCCATGAATATGAGCAACAACAAGATTTAGTTCCTGATATTTATGGAGTAGACCTTCTCAAAGTTCTGATTGCAGAATTAAATCTCAAACAGAAAGATTTAGTTCCTATCTTTAAAACCGAATCAATTGTTTCTGATGTACTCAATGGTAAACGTAAATTAACTGTTGAACATATCCAAAAACTTGCGGATTTTTTTAAAGTTTCACCTGCTGTATTTTTCCCAGAAAATCCGTTACAGCAAGATTTCTTAGAGGCTGCTTAAAGTTTCACTATCTAAGCATTTACCAGGTGAAATGGATAATTGCACCTTTGTTTGATTAAATAACTCAAAAACATTTGAGAAACAGAAACGCTCCTAGTTTACTATTAGGAGCATTTTTGTATGCGATTAATAGGTGAGTACAATTATTGACTACTCATCTACCAGAGAGATGGAAAGGGAGCGCACTACTAAAGGCGATCGCAGAACACCTAAATTTCCTATGGGATGCTTTGCAAACAACGAACTGCTTGCAGCTGCGATAGTTCCCTCCAGGACCCTCCACGAACGCTCTTTGCTCTTTTGTTGTGTACTAATTAGTACGAAACCTAGAAGTACGAAGACTTCTCTTAGAAACCTGTACAGAACTAGAAGCTGGTCGTGCCACCTTTGACCACGACTGCATCCGTTCAACAGCAGCCGCATCTTGAACAGCTAAAGGTGTAATATTTTGCTGGCAATTTTCTAAATCAGCTAGTGTTACCTGCTGCGGTCTTCCTTCATCGAAAGCTAATAATGCAGCTTCTGATGCTAGAGTTTCTAATTCAGCACCGCTAAACTTGCTGGTACTAGCAGCGATCGCTTCCAGATACTCTTCAGGAACTTTTATACCGTAGCGTCCCAGATGAATCCTGAGAATTTGACAACGTTCTATTTCTGTGGGTAGGTCAACAAAGAAATTCTCATCAAACCGTCCTTTCCGCTTGAACTCAATCGGTAAAGCAGTCGGATCATTACAAGTTGCTACCACAAACACCCCTGCTGTACATTCAGACATGAAAGTGAGGATATTTCCTAAAATTCTTTGTGAAACCCCAGAAGTATCGCCATTAGCGGAAAGTGCCTTCTCAACTTCATCAATCCATAGAACACAAGGAGCGATCGCTTCAGCCGTACTGAGTGCGCGGCGGACATTACCTTCAGATTCTCCCACTAGGCTACCAAGCATTGAGGCAATGTCTAATTGCAACAATGGAAGATTGAGGATGGTGGCAATATTCTTCGCTACTATTGATTTACCTGTCCCTGGTGGTCCCGCTAGTAGCACTCCTTTAGGTTGGGGTAAATTGAGCGATCGCGCTTCTTGGGAAAACAACCGACGACGACGTTGCAGCCAATCTCGCAGTAAATCCAGCCCCCCAAAAGGTATTGTCGTGGGTTTACCCAATTCGATACCCATTTGAGCTAATAGCCGGGTTTTGTATTCGACCACTAAGGCAATGATTGTACCATCAATCACAATGCCTTGGGAAGTGAGGCGTTCTTTCACTGTCAACCGCAGGAAGTCGCTGATTTCTTCCAAAGTTAATCCTAATGCTGCTCTTGCCAAGGTTTCCTTATCTTCAGTGGTCAGAGAAACTGTAAAATTCACCTCTTGTTCACTGGCAGATTCTTGTAAATAGAGCAAATATGATTCTAAGTGGTCTTGAATTTGCTCAATGCTGGGTAAAGGAACTTCACAGCAAGGAATAAGCCTCAATAAAGATTCATGCAATTGAATATTTTGACCCAGAAGTACAATGCGTTTTTCAGTTGGTTTGAGACGATGGTACAAGTTCTTGACCCTGGTGAGAACTTCCCAACTTAATTGCAGGGAGTTTTTACCCACAAAGGGGTGAACGTCTCCCAGAATGAAAACCCCATTCCCCTCAAAATTGCTGATGTACTCGAATACATATATTAAAGGGTCAGCGTGGGGAGGCTTTTTATAAGTATCAACTGATTTGAATACCAGTCCACCGTCGTCAGCAATTAGACATTGTTCTAAGCTGGATACTCCTAAATTCCAGAAATACACAGGACTATTGAGTTTGTCCATGACTTCAGTAGTTAACCATTGAATAATGGTCGCTTCTTCAGGGGAGAGAACCTCTAAAGCCACAATGGGTATTTGAGAGTCAATGGTGGTAATTAAGTTTGATAATTTCATGGTTGTGAATTTTGCTCAGGTACGGGATAAAGTTCGTTATGAGTGGTGACAAGATGTACAACTACTTCGTAAGCTTCGGCATCACTGTTAAAGGCTTCAGTAACTCCAGAAGACTGTGGATGAGCAATAGCGGAAATTAGGGCATTAACTAAAGTGCAAAGTCCCTCAGTATTTCCTTTGATAATTACTGGTTGTCGCGCTCCTTTTGAGGTGTAAATATGGAGCATGGGATATTCTTCGGGTAGTTCACTCATGGAAAGATGGGGGAATTTTGTTGATTCCCCCTGTGAAGATTTACTGATGTAGTCGGTGTTGATGGGTATTAGTGGTGCGAACTTGTTGTTGAGATTCTGGTTTGTAAGTGCGATCACCTACTATCCCCAAAGCTTCCTCAAAAGGTTGAGTTGCTTCTATACAGGACAATCCCTCAAATCCCTCGGCTTCTATTTTTACTTCACCTGCACCAGCATCAAAATGTATCAATATTGCCCGTTCCATAAACTATCTCCGTACTTGTTGAGTTTGTTGATGTGCTGAGAATGCAAGACGCAAGGTATGTACCTGACCCGTCGTTTCTTCTGTGATGGTGCATTCTCCTAACCGTTCTTGTAACTGCTCTGCTTTAGCGCGAACCATGTTTTTACCGTAGGCTTGCATGAGGGTATGAGAAAAGAAGTTTTCTCCCAGTCGGGGTACTGTTTCATAAGCATCGTGGATGATTTGATACACCCCTGCTTCTTGCTCCCACATAAAACCGATATCTGCGCGGACATTTAAAGTAGAACCGGGAACAACAATCTCAGCACTTTTGCCTTCGGAGTCGTCGTAATAACCTTTTAGCAGTTGTGGTTTTTCATGAACTTGGACGGTAAGCTGCAAATCTTGTAGAGCTTTTACCAAACATTGATGGTTGGTTAATTTTGTGGTGACAGTTGAAAAATGTGACATTTATTTACCTCTAGTTACTGCAAATTGGCAAGTTAATATGGTTGTGATAAACAGGAAAACAGTTGCTATCCCTTCTCCTTTTGATTGCGTAGCAAGATGGGGGGAGGTGTATTGTTTTCATCTACACCTCACACATTGTTTTGCTCAGGGATGATACAGATAGGTTTTTGGCTGTTTTTCCTAGCGGAGTTTAAGAGACATAGCTGTAGCTTTGGTTAAACCCATACCTTCATCGCTGGCTAATCTTTGCAGATGACGCTGTTCATCCATGAGTTTGGAGTAAATTTCGTCCATTTTTTCCTGCAATTGAGAACGTCCCTGTGAGTCAAGCCTTTTAGCATCCACTGAAGCGGTTTCGAGGATTTCTTCTAGATGAGTCATCATTTGTCCAAGACTGCTTCCCGCTTCAAAACTGGCGTTACCCAAAAGCATTTGCACTTTCTTGAAATGGCGTTCCATTTTCTTTTTGAAGTTAACCGGTTTGCGTCCTGGTTCCCAGTTGCTCAAATCTTCGAGTAATTGCGCTGCTAGTTGTTCACCACCTGCGATCGCTGATTCTCTGAGTGTTTGTTCTAAATTTCTGTCATAATGTTCGATAAATCTAGTGATTTGTTCTAAACATTCAGCTTGTTGTTGTGACAATTGCTCACTAAGAGCAGGAATAATCACAGGACGACCAATTACTACTTGCAAATAGTCTTCTAGTTCTTCTACACAGGGAAAAGCTTTCACTAAATTATGCTTAACTTCTTGTTGTTGTTCTCCAGATAACTGCCAAGCATTGAGTGAGAGGAATTTATCAATACGTTCTTGGTAATCTGCAAAACCTTCCTCATATTCTTCTCTGAGTTGAGTTCGTAAAGTAGGAGCAATATGATCTCTAATTTCGATTAATTGACTCCAAACTATTGGTGCTAGGTCTATGGAACAAATCCAATCACCATTGTCATAATTCATCCATTCTTGGACTGAAGAAATTTCTTGTCTTAGTTTGTTTGCTGCTTCATCTAGAGCTTTGAAAACTTTGATACCTTTTAAACCAACTTCTGAACTTGTAACTTTTACTAAGTCGGATTCTTGTTCATTTTGGGAAGATTTGAGAACATCTGCCCATTTCGGAGCATTGCTTTTGGTGGTTTTCTTTAACTGAATTTTGAACCGGATGCGTGTTTTGTTTAGTTTGGAGAAGTTGTATTTTTCAACAACAGCATTTTGGAGGAAGGTTTCATTTGAGTTGGGAAGCACTGCTTGTAGCATATTGTTTTGGAAATTAAATTGTTTACTTCCAGAAAAGCGTTAGCTTCCGTATTAACATCCGGCTTTCTGTACTTTAAAATGCCCTATACTACATTAATAATTTAAAATAGTTACAATAAATGACAGCACTTTTCAGCATTTAAATGTACAAATCATAGCCTCTTGACGATCGCCATTCAACAATCATTAACCCTAATTTTCGTAATCTTTGTATATTTCAAAATGAAGTGTGAGATGTGGGTTAAAATCATTAAAAAAATGTTATGAACTGTATTTTTACTTCAAGATTATGTTACTTATTAATTGTATAAATTTTGACTATTACCTGTTAATTCACATTTAAATAACCAATAATACTAACACTGTGCATTATGATGTGTTTTAATCAAGTCCAGATTCGTGTATCCAAAATACTTAATTTTTTAGGAAGTAACAAAACCAAGAAAGTGGCAAGCTATTTGCCAAGTATGCCTTTAATTCTAAATTTTCTCAAAAGGGCTTTACTCTTTCTGTTAATGGCGTGCATTGTATTAAATACAACGATAGTTTACGCATTACCAATCTCTCAAGGATCAGATAATATTATTCCTCAATGCGGAGAGATTAAAGAATCAAAACTGCGGCAAGAGCTAAATAGTGTTATACAGGAGTTCCTTTCTGACGAAGCAAAAGTAGATTTTAGTTCTATTGTGAATCGAGAATGGAACACCTTAAAGTTAGATTCAGTGATTGATTCTGCAATTGACAAGGCAGTAAATGACGTTAATAGTGATGCTGGTTTTATCAATAGATTTGCAAGTAGTTGGATACCCAGTAAAGCAGAAGAACTAGCCAATCAGGTAACAGAAGTTGCTTTCAATTCACCAATCTTAAAAACCAAGCTTATTAAGTTATCCGATAACGTAGCGATACAAATTTCAAATCAATTAGAGGCGGCTGTAGCTAATACTTCGTTCTATGCCCTTAGTTGTATTCAGCAGTTCCTGAATGATAAATACTCACAATCAATCGTAAATAGTTTTAGTAAAATAATTGACAAAAGACCGGATATAAAAATTACAGACCTCAAAACTAAACCTGATACCAAACATGGTGGTGTCTGGAAAGGAGGTTCTATTTTTGTTTCATCTCTAATAGTACAAATCAATAAAAAAACTGTTAGTGCAATAGTTAATAGAATATTGCCACAATTAGGTGAGAGAGTTTTAGGACGCATAGGAAGTGGTTTTATCCCAGTTGTTGGTGAAGTTATTGGAGGGATTTGGTTAGCCAGTGATATAGTGAAGAGCTTTGATGGTATATTACCGGAAATCCAGAAGATTTTAAAGGCATCAGATGTAAAAGAAAATATTCGTCAACAAATTGCTAGTACGGCTGAGGAACAAATTCGTAATGAATACCCTCAAATAGCACGGGAAATCTCCAATAATATTTATGCTGTTTGGTTGGACTTTTACAATGACTATACTGATACGTTAAAGCTGGCTAGAGAATTACCTGAATTTCGTGATATTTTGGCTAAATCAAATCAGTTAGACTTTACTAAAATATCTTCACTGGTAGGTATTTCCTTAAACTATATGGGACGTAGCCAACTGGTGCAAGATATTCAAAATGGTAAATTTGAAAGAGTCTTGGCTTTGCCAGAAGTTAGTTATAAAATCATTGAAACAACTCATAGCTTATCTACATTAGTAGATTGGGCAAACTTGGCAGGTGACAAACTTGAAAATGTTGTCAGGCTGGAACTCTATAAACATCTATCTCCAAAAGATTTAAACTACAAATCGCTAAAAGATATTTTAGATATTGGAGATGATACAACAATATCTAAACTTTCACTTTTAAATATTGATTCTATTCAGAATCTGTTAAAAATATCTAAACAAAATTTAGTTTCTTTGGGTATTATTTTATCCATAGATGATCTAGAAAATCTAGCTGGTTATGTAGCGAACTTGAAGCAATTTGAAATTAATCAAATCGTCAAGTTTTTACTCAGTGATGCTTCATTAATTCAAAACTCTGATATTATGGTTCATATTATCCAGAGTCAAAAAATTAGCACTGCAATTGAGTTTTGGAAAACAAAAAATGCTCGCTTATCAATAGCTGACGGAATTTTCAAAGCATTAACAGGATCTATTTCTTGGTATTTAGTGAGTGATAAATTTGGCATTACATTAATATTGGGATTAATTGGAATACCTATTATTGTACTGTTAGTGTTTGTTTGGTTCTTGGTTCGATGGTTTATTTCACGTAAAAAGCAACAAGAATTAGGTGAATAATATGCTAATAAGTCTGGATCATTTGCAGGAAAAAATTGAAGTTGGCGAGTTACTAACTGTTGTTGTAGTTAAAGCAGCCAATGTTGTTAGCGACGTTCGTGAAAATATCCGTAATTTGGTAGGTGGTCGTATGCAACATTATGAAAAATTAATTCAAGAAGCCGTAGATACAGCCTTGCAAAAGTTGGAAGAAAAAGCTAAGGAACATGGTTACGATGGGGTAATAGGTGTAAAAATATCCAATCCGATGGTAGTAACAGGTGGTGTAGAGATAATTGTTTATGGAAATGGCTTTAAAAAAATAAGTTCCTAGCTGTGTAACAGCGAGCTAATTATGAATTAGTTTGGACAAGAAAAAGATTATAAGTGGGTATTAATTAGTAGTTAATGCCCTCCGTTTGCCAAATCTTTGACGCGAGCGATCGCTCTTTCAAACTGCAATCCTTGAGCTTCTGCAATTTCACAAGCAGTATCTACTGCTAGTTTTAAACGCAAGTCATCAGCCCTTATTATCGTTAACCGCTTTTTCCTGGATTACCTCTTCAATCTCCGCCAGTTTCTTGCGAAGGACTTCCTGAAACTCCATTAATTGCGATACCTCAACTTTCTTCAACGCTTCCCCAGAAACTTTATACAAAGAGCGTGTTGCTGTTGCTACTGGTTTAACTTGTTTTTCTATTTTCTCAGCGTCGGTACTTTGTGAAGCGATCGCCTCAGTGACTAATTGCCGGGTTTTTTGTACAGATAATTTTTCTGCTAACACCTTTTGGGTGATGTTGATTCTAATTTCTTCTGCTTCTGATTCTGGTAGTCCCAAATTTTTCGCAGAAAGTTTTTGTAACGCCATTGCGTGAACACCTTTAAGTCCAGAAGACCTAATAGCAGCTTTCAAGTCTTCAGCTAAAGAAAGCATGGGAAAAATATTGGCATCAATAGAAGCAGGATTAAGTTGTAAATCTAAAAGTATCGTCAACACTGCCACTTCTCGCTCATCTAAGTCCAAAGTAGCTAAACCTTGTTGTTGTTCCTCTGGCGTTACTGTGAGCAGTTCAACAACAGAGTTCATTCGTTTTTGTGCATTCAACCGTCGCACTACTGTTGAGAGAATCCGGGGAATATCCTGGGGTTCTAAACCAGTATTAGTTGCCAATTCCCGGACAATAGCTTCTGCTTTATCAAGAGGATTGAGGTCTTCCCGGTGTAATGAAGTGATTAGAGCCTTGCGGTGTAGAGCATCAGGTTCAGGAATAATTACAGCTTGCAGGTTTTGCCAACCCAAGTTTCTAGCACTACGCCAACGCCGTTCACCATCAAAGATAACTAAGTGTTCCCGTTGAATTAAAATAATTGGTTCTAGTTGTCCATCTGATACCAGGGAACGAGACATAGACTCAATACTTTCTGATAAAAATGTCTGTCTCGGTTGCTCTGGGTTAGCTTGAATTTTGTCTAAGGGAATATATTGGATACCTGATTGTGATTGAAGTTGCGCTCTGAGTGTTTGTAACTGCGTTTCTAACTCACTTGACCCTTGAGAGCGGAGTTCTTCGATTTCGGCTTTTAGGCGTTGAATTTCTGCCTCAGCTTCTGATAACTGTTGGGATTGCTTTGCGCCTGAAAAATAGTTGGTGAGATCAGGAGATTTACGGGTAGTCATAAGTTAGCACAGTTTTAATTTGTTTATTGAAACAGCGATCGCGCAGAGCGCAGTACCAATAGCGCAGCATGGCCTAAGCCGTCATGCAATCGCATTAAGTAAGTGGTTATGCAAAATCATTGACACATCAAAAGGGCTGATTGACAAAAGTTTCAAGCACTTTGATGAGGCATTAATTTCAATGAGCTACTGAATAAAGGAGTATTTTCCAGCCATTGCTAAAAAATAAAAATGCGTAATTTTTACAACAGCTTGATTAAATTGAGACTTTTTTTACTCCTGCCATCAACTTGGTTAAGCCGTGACTTTCTCTTTGGTCTTACTACCAATCAAAGCGGCTAATTTTGAAGCAATTTCTTTGAAGTCATCTTTTGCTGGATGACTGGGACGGTGAATAGGTAATGGTAATCCTTGTCCACTGGCGTTAACAAATTCAGCACTATCCCGAACTTCTGGAAAAGCATGGATATTCATCTGCTCTAACTGAGATGGTAATGCAGCTAACATTTGTCTATGGGCTGCACGTCGAGCATCATATTGGTTGGGAACAAAGCCAAGAATTTCTGGTGTGGGTTTTAAGCGTAGGTGCTTGCAATGGTAGTAATACCATTCCAGTAAATGAGCCGCTCCTTGAATTGATTTAGGTTCTAGCTGCACAGGAATAATTATCTGTGTACTGGCTGTCAGTGCCATTAAAGGTAAGGGACCCAGGGTAGCTGGACAATCAAAGATGATTAAATCATGTTCCAGAGGATAGTCAGTTAGGCGATCGCCTAATAAGTAAGCTCCCCTTTTGTGTAAAACTAATTCATCTGCTGTTTGGGTCAGAACCATACCACCCTGACAAATAACTACTTTATCGGTGTGTTCACTCCAGCAGGGTGTCAAAGGCCAGTTACCATCAAAATCATCTTTGAGGACAGCAGCTAAAGTGTGTTCTGGTTCTGGTTGATTTAATCCACAAAATAGTGTCAGTGACCCTTGCGGGTCAAGGTCAAACAGTGCTACCTTATACCTGCGTTTTGCCAGAGCATGAGCTAGATGGACAGAAAGGGTTGTCTTACCACTTCCTCCGGCATTACTTATTACAGCTAATCTAATTTGCATGACTATTTTTTTTGATATTAGGGAGTGTCATATATTGAGTTCTCCACCTCATATATCAATATCTGATGTTTTGATGTGGGAGTATCATATATCGAATTTTTTAAATCATATATCAATATATGAGAATTAACCGAATCTTGAAACAGAAATTTTCTCTGTTGCTGTGACCTGTAGACTATTGCTCAAATTATGGGTTAAAAAAATAACAGTTCCTACATCTATCATTGAAGTCATAGCCTAGCACTGATCAGTGAAAAAAATTATCTGCCCACAGAAAAAAAATACCTCTGGCAAAGTAGCCAGAAGTAAGATCCTTAAAAGGGAATGTCAGAAATGTTAGTATTCCGATAATGTCCGTTTTGAGAAGCTGTAGCTACACCAGCACCAACTAGCTGTTGAGTATTTTCCTGTGGTGTGGGTGGTTGAACAACAGGGGTAACAGTTGGTGTATGAGTGCGATTACCAGTAGCAGTGCAGATGAAGTTGCGGATAACTAAAGTGGTTTTCTTTTCCTTATATCCCTTACCGCTATCTACTACGTTAAGATCCAGATAGCCGATAGCGATACCAGTGGCATTAACTCCAGATTCAGCTATAGAAACTGCTGCTGCTCCCTTGGTTCTGTAAGGAATTGTGTCTTCTACTACGCCATCTTTTGAATAGTAAGAGAAGGTACATTCACCATAGACAATCTTGACACCTTGACTGTCAAAAGCTTCATCAATAGTGAGCAGTCGAATGGTTTGGGTTGAGTTAATCATGGTTTATCCTTGTGATGAAATTGTCAATAGTTCATAAGAATTGCGCTTTGCGCTTTCTACCCAAAACATCCCACAGACAAAAGTGATGCTGCGGGATGTATTTGACTGGCTAGAAATTGGCGTTAATTATGGAATCTTGGTCTTCACCAGTTTCATTCGAGTCTTTGCGTTGAGCAGAACTGATGAGTTCCAAATTGTTGACACGAATGATGGGTTTTTGTCTGGGTTCGTTGGTGTTTTTATCTATCCATCTGTCAAAGACTATTTCACCAGTGATCCCAATAGTTGAACCTTTTTGAACCCAGTCTGCTGCTACTTGTGCAATATTTCCCCAAAGTTCTAAATCAAACCAAAGGGGAGTTTCACTTCTGTAGGGAGGTTTGACAGCAAGGGTCAAGGATGTTTTCATTGCACCTGATTCAAAATAGCGGATCTCAGGTGTTTGACCAACGCGACCAACTAAATCAACTTTATTGATGTATTGCTGAGTCATATTATTTTCCTTGGGTAATCAATTTTTTCACGGTATTAGCGCGATAGCGCATTTTCGGTTATGCAACCAAATGAATGATTTGGTGCTAATTTGGTGTTGGTATTGGATACAGCCCAGTATCAAATCTGATTGCGCCTAGCGCATTGATTACTGTTTGTATTGGGGAAAAACTGCGTAAAAAAAATAACCCCAAATCTGCTAGAGATTTGAGGCTGATGACTATTACACAATTTGTTCTTTGGTTACTAAACCATGCAGTTTGGTTACTAACTTTTCCTCTTTCATGCGAGAGAAACCAGGGACTTTGTGCAATTTGGCTAACTCCCGGAGTCTTTTTAAAGTTAGGGTTTGTAAATCTTCCAAACTTGCTAATTCTGGAGAATTGGGAATATTGGTGATGTCTGAGGAAGAGTTATCAGGTGTAGGAGAATCAGTTGAATTGGTGATAATTTCTGCTGTGTTTTCAGAAATAATATCTTTACTGTCACCAGTATGACTTTCATCTGGTGAGGAAGTAGATTCAGATGACGTTGGTAGAGCGATCGCCTCAACTACTGAGTTATCCTCAATATCTTCGTTTAGGGTAGGTACTGTATTAGCACTATCTTCACTAGAAGTATCATCTGTTGAGGAAGTAGATTCAGATGACGTTGGTAGAGCGATCGCCTCAACTACTGAGTTATCCTCAATCTCCTCGTTTACGGTAGGTACTGTATTACTACCAGCTTCACTAACAGCATCATCTGGTGACGGAGTGCTTTCAGAGGATGAAGTAATCGCATTATTACTGCTGAGGTGAGGCGTTTCTGTTTCCCCGCTTGTGTCACCAAGAATTTGCTCAATAGTGGCTACAGTGGGTTCTTTCAAAACCGTAATTCTGTGGAAATTTCCCACTTTTCTAACTGAGATTCTTGCCCCAGCAGTGCGGAGTTTTGTCGTCAAGTCGTTGAGCAGGAGAAATGCTACATCCAATTGACGGTAATTGTTGATAATGGCACTCATGGTTTTTTGTTTGATTTACTTCACCACAAGAGCGCATAGCGCAATCCTTTTATCCAAAAACGTTTTTGGTATCTTTGATCATGTTTAGACAGATGGGTTGAAAATGTAGTTTTTGGTATTAGTCAGGAAATAGCAAAACTTCCCATACCAATCGGGGAGAGGCCATTTTTAAAAGGGAGTTTTTGGCATCTTCCAATTTCAACAGCCAATTGTGATCACTGAGAAATTCCTTCCAGCAATGTTGCAGGTAATCTATCAACCATAGTTGTTGATGAAAATCTAATTGCACCTCAATATTTTTGGCGATACTGAACGCTGTTAACATATTGCTAGGTGGTTGAATTAGTTGTTGCAAAATTGATTGTGGGATAGATTGAAGTTGATCATGGTAAGCAATCGCTTCCCCTGGAGAACCACCCGCAAACTGTATAACATTTGGGTGATTGAGAATTTCAGAACGTCCCACATTTTCTAAAACTGTCGTCATTTGGGCGTTGTTTAGTCGCTGGAAAGGAATCAATTGGCAACGGCTGGTAATTGTAGCCAGTAACTTTTGTGGTTGGGATGAAATGAGGATAATAGTGCCGGATATTGGCTCTTCCAAAGTTTTCAGCAGTGCATTAGCAGCAGTGGGTGGCATTCTTTCAGCATTTTCTACCACGATAATTTTGTAAGGTGCAATTAGAGGGGAGGTAGCCAGAAATTGGGTAATTTCTCGAATCTGCTCAATTCTAATTTGGGATGGAGTTTTTCGCAGTACCCCAGAATCTGCTATTTCACTCTCACTTAACAACTGTTTTTGGTGTAGATATGTTGGTTCAACCCATAAAATATCAGGACAGTTAGCTAGGTTTTGGATGTTGAAAATTTCAGCGATAAAGCATTTCGCAGCTAAAGATTTTCCTACTCCCTCTGCTCCAGTAAACAAATACGCAGGGACAATTCGGTTGTGTGTAATTGCACTTTTGAGTAAAGATACCGCTAAAATTTGACCAATGATTTTTGATAACTGCCAGTTTTCTGCAATTGGCTGTGTAGATTCGGAATCTATACTTTGAGAAGGTTCACAAACAGAAAGGTCTGTTGTGAGATGAAGTAGATCAAGTTGCTTCATTTTTTGAGTTTTGGAAATTGTTGATTAGACATCTCCAGAAATTTAATCTCCCTCCAACAACCCGAGCGTTTTAGGTTAAATTTCAGAGGTTCTATTGCATTTGTAAGAAGTAGTACCTACGAGCAAAGTTTGATAATTTGAGTTTGCAAAGCGAGTTTTTCATCTACACCAGATTTCAGCATTAGCTCTAGTTCCAACAGCATTTTCAAACTATTTTTCAGCTTGTTTACACAACAATTAGCAACTTCTTGGCGTATGTAATACAAGCGTTTGGGATTTTTCACGTCTGCTAGTTGGGCGATCGCATTCTCATCTTGACACCCGGTGATGATCATCTGTTTGACTGTTAGCCAAGTGCGAAAGGTAGTAGTCAGGGTAGCGGTAATTTTTAAAGCGGGTTCGTTACAGTTAATTAAGCGATCGCCAAATTCTAATGCTTGAGCAATGTTACCCAAGCGAATGGCGTTGGCTAGTTGTATACTATTAGCAGCACTTTCTGACACTAATTCTTTCACCATATCCCCATTGACTGTTTTACCCAAAGCATAGGTTTTGAGCTTTTCTAGTTCGGTGAATATTAGTCGTGTATGATTGCCTGTGTAATCAATCAATACTTTGTAGGCATCGGTGGTGAGTGTTACACCTACTTCGTCAGCTAATGTCCGAGCTTGCTGTATTAATGCTTGGGTTTGCCATTGGGGAATGAGAGGAAATTCTTTTACCTGTGCGTACTCCAGTAGGAGTTTGACTGATTTATTTCTCGCGTCAGGTTTGTGAGTGTTGGTGATAAGGAGGGTATTTGTTGAGGGAATTTTGGGGAGAATGGACTCCAACTGCAACAAAATTTCTTTTGAACAAACTCCCAGTAATGTGCTGTTGGGCAAGTGTACTAATCTTCCTCCACTCCCAACTGGTGGTGTCATGAGATCGGATAATGCTTGAGGAATGGTTTCTTTAGATTCTGGGGGGTATTCTGTATAGTTGAAGTTTGCCCATTGTTGATCTAGAGTGTGGGTTTTTAGTTGTTTGATGGTGCGACTTAGAAAGAATTCGTTTTCACCAAAGTACAAGTATGTTGGCATGGTAGTACGGCAATAAGATTGTCGTACATGAGCGTAAGCTCTAAGCCTACTATAATCTTGTCTGCATCGGAAAGCAGTCATTCAACGAAATGGCATTTTTGTCTAAACTGTAAAAAGTAAGATAATTTACCCTAATTTTCGGGAATACTCAAAACCGAATAACAGAATATAGTATTCTTAAGCAAGAATATCGTAATCCTTTATCAGACTGGGATTAATTGTAGATTATTAAAATCTAATACGCAAGGACAAAAAAAATGATGCTAGGTAAAATTGTTTGGTTTGGTGGGTTTAATAATCAAAAAAATAAAGTCAATAATTTTGGTTTTATTGCTCCTTTGGGGGAAGAAAATACAGGAGATATTCGTGTTGATCGAGATGATGTTCCATTAGATGTACAAGAAATTATAGAGGGTAATAAAGGAAGGGGCGTATACGTTCAATTTGATATTGATGCAAAGCGTAATCGAGTAATCAACCTGAAAGTACCAACCTTTATTGGTGTTGTTAAGAGATATCAATTTGGGGGTGCATGGCAGATTACCTATAACGATAATTGTAAAATTAATTTCAGAAGTAAGACTCACTACGAAAGCGAAAGCCTTGTTGCTTTCAGTATTAAGGAAACTAAGGATAGGGAAGCTATGGAAATGGCTGAAATATTCGGAGAGGACGAAGAAATAAAATATAAACTAGCACCATTCCTATTAAGGACAATTAATGATGTACGAGAAGTTGATAATGATGAAAGAATAGTTGAGAAGTATGCTAATAGTAATATATTTCCACTGTTTAAAAAATTTATTATTGAATATTTATTATCTTTGCCCTTGGAGATAGCCGAAACTTTCGTTATTAATAAACTCAAAGATTTAAATGAAAATCAACAAGATTTTATCATTAAGGAAATCGCCGAAAAACTGCCAAATCTTCTAATTATTTCTGCGACATTGCGTTCGTACTTAAAATTTGATTCTTCTAGTCCAAATAGTTATATTGAATTCATAAATAGACAGATTAATCTAGTAGAAGAACATTTAAGAAAAGAATTGATAGATGAACTAATTAAGAAAGTAGAGCAAGCGGAAGAAAATGCACTTAATATATATTGGCAAGAGGTTCAATATTTACAAGATAACTTAGCTTATAAAAATTTCCTCTGGCATATTGCACCAGCAGAAAGAAAAATTCCAATAATTGCTGAATACACATCATCTATAGCAAAAGATGTTGCTGAGAAAGTGGTTCTTGAACATCTTAACCAGTTTAATCAACAAGAGCAAGATAAGTTGATTAATGAACTCATCAGAAATGCACCAAAAGTTATCTTGGCTTCTTCTAAGTTACGTTCTTATTTAAAATTTACAGAATACTATTTCAAATTCCAAATAACAGACAATAATTACGGCATTTTTATCAATAAATACCTTCATATTGTAGATGATGAATTATTCAACGAGATAATAAATGAACTAATTGAAAGAGTAGAACAAGCAGAAGAAAAAGAACGTAATATATATTGGCAGCAAGTTCAATATCTACAAGATAACTTAGCTTATAAAAATTTTATCTGGCATATTGCACCAACAGAAAGAAAAATTCCAATAATTGTTACATATACATTATCTAGCACAGAAGATGTTGCTGAAAATGTGGTTCTTGAACATCTTAACCAGTTTAATCAAAAAGAGCAAGATGAACTGATTAATCAACTTATTAAAAATGCACCAAAAGTTATCTTGGCTTCTTCTAAGTTACGCTCTTATTTAAAACTTACAGAATACGATTACAATAGTTATGGTATCCTTATTAATCAGTATCTTGATAGCGTAGATGATGACTTATTCAATGAGATAGTAAATGAATTAATTGAAAGAGTAGAACAAGTAGAAGAAAAAGAACGTAATATATATTGGCAGCAAGTTCAATATCTACAAGATAACTTAGCTTATAAAAATTTTATCTGGCATATTGCACCAACAGAAAGAAAAATTCCAATAATTGTTACATATACATTATCTAGCACAGAAGATGTTGCTGAAAATGTGGTTCTTGAACATCTTAACCAGTTTAATCAAAAAGAGCAAGATGAATTGATTAATCAACTTATTAAAAATGCACCAAAAGTTATCTTGGCTTCTTCTAAGTTACGCTCTTATTTAAAACTTACAGAATACGATTACAATAGTTACGGTATCTTTATTAATCAGTATCTTGATAGCGTAGATGATGACTTATTCAATGAGATAGTAAATGAATTAATTGAAAGAGTAGAACAAGCAAAAGAAAGAGAACGTAATATATATTGGCAGCAAGTTAAATATTTGCAAAATAATTTAGCTTATAAAAATTTTCTCTGGCATATTGCGCCAACAGGAAAGAAACAAGAAATTGTTCAACAGCGTGTTAAAACTTTTTTTGATATTATCTCTCGCTTTGAAGATAGCAATTATCCTTACGAGGAATATATTACTCATAATTGGCGTGAATTATATCAGTTCAACCAATCAGATAATTCGTTAATAAGGGAATGGGATGCTGATGTAAATTTTAATGATAATAAAGCAGCACAAATGATTTCAGCGCGTGGGGCTGAGAAGTTAGTAATTCGTTTTTATCAAGCTTTAGGTTATCAGGTAGAAGATATTTCAATTCATCAAGTTACTCAAAAAAGCAAAACCTGGACATTGGGGGATATTAGATTAGATTCTCAATATTTACTTGATGTAAAAAACAGTAGAAAAAGTGTTAATTCCAATTCTTACTCAGAATTTTGTGTTCCCCAATTCAAAGAATCTCGTGGTAATGATGTCAAAATCGTTGGTGTTTTATCACCGTACCTTCAAAAAAAATATATGCAGGGAAGAGAAAACCCTAAATTTCATGTTAAGAATCCTCAAGTACTAGGTGCTTTTGATAAAGCAAAGCTGAGTGAACTAGAAACAATCTTTAGTGACCGATTCATTAGTATAAATATGCCTAGAGAGTCTGATACTAATAAATACTTACCACCTTGGCTATTTGATTATGATCAGCGTTATTATAAACAACAGTGTGAAATTTTAATAGAATTGCAAAAGTTAAGCGACCAGGATATACCTAGTTGGGAAGATATATCAGTTGTTGCTCAAAATTCTATACCTTTATTTGTAGCTGCAAAACGTCCATTACCTCAAAATTGGGTTAATAATTTACCCCAGTGGCAAGTCAATTTCATCAATTTTTTGATTAATCTTCCTATAGAACGAATTACTTTGCCATATTTATTCCTGTCTATATTGAGGCATTTTTTATCAATGCTTTCTTACCGTGGAGGTGATTATAGTCCTAAAAGATATTTAGAAGTTTTCTATCTAAGTGACAAGCAAATTAAGCCACTAAAATTATACGATCCTTTAAATATTATCGAAGATTTTTGTGATACTTTACAAACTCTTTGGGACAATCGTCAAGCATCTAGACTAGATGAATTCAAAATATTTAAATTCTCTGGTCAAGGATTACTGCAAGGTAAACGTACAGAATCCGAACGTATCCTGACAACAATTTTAGCTTATTGTGGTGGATGGGTAGATGGGATGGGAAAATGCGGATTTAGACCATTAGTAATTGGTAGAGAGCAAAATTGCCCCGGTTGTGGTCGTCTCATCTGCCCTCAAGATAACTGTGGTTTCTGTAGTGATAGATGTTCTGATTACATTGAAAGGAAAAAAAGGAAAAATAAGTAAGAGTAAGAGGTATAGATACAAAAATTATAGGCGATCGCCCCATTCCCATAGGCGATCGCTATCATAATTAGCATAACTCCCCACTCAAAACAGACTCAACTGCTTTCCCACATTACCTTGAGGCTCAACAACCGAAAGTAACTCATCTCGTTTTTTAGCTATCAACTCCAAATAATACCCACTGGAATAGGCTTCAGAATTAGTCAATCCCCTAATTCCTTGATAAAATGTCACAACATCCCCAGTATTACCCAGAACCAAAAGAGCCTTTTCACCCTTCTTAATTTTCCGAGTAACCTGTAACTGTTCCACAGGAAAATCACCAGAACGAATAACCTTGGTTAATTCCTGGTAATATTGTTCTGCCTTAGCTTTTGACAGAAGATATTGTGTCAGGTAGTTCAAAGGAAACTCCTTTTCCAGACGAGAACGGTCTCTTTTCCGCCATGAACCCTTAGTAGTAATTTTACCATCTTCATGCCAGATAATATAATTCTTAGCTCCTCTAGAGGGAACAAACATCGCTTTAGCAAGGATTTCCAACTCTATATTGATACCAGTAGGTAAAGCATTTTGCAGCTTTTCAAATATCAGCAGAGGTTCAGAGTGGGAGAAGAACACACCATCAGTATCACTTTCAACCTGGATACCTCCCGCTTTTTCAATCACATCAATCATGAATCGCAGAATACGTCTACCATAAGCTGTCACCAGTGCAGCAGCTTCCATATCGTTAAAACCAACACCAGAAGTCCCATAAAAGCCAAACAACGAGTTGATTAACACTTTGAGAGCAGCTTCAGCTTGTTTAGCAGCTAAATCTCCAGCTTTTCCTAATTCCTTGAGTCTGAGTCGTTCCCTGGTGAGATAATCGAGAATACTTAAACCGACTCGTTGCGTATCCTTGCGGGAGCAAATCCCATATTTAAGCATAATGCTGGGATACAGACTGGAAACATCAATTTTGGCAATGTGTTTGTGTAAACCTGGTACAGAAATTACCAGTCCTCCCTCAAATTTCAACTTCGGATCAGCAGTTGGTTTGTAACCTGGATATTGTCTTTCTAAAACTCGCTGCCATTTAGTACCATTACCAGTGAGCGATAATTGTTGTAAGTTCATACCTGGTACTATCAGCGATTCATAGTAATAGGAAGGAACTAATTTATCAGCAATTAATTTCGTATCTTCCAAGTCATAAATTAGGTATTTTCTGATTGTTTCCCATCCTTGAGAACCTGCACCTTCACCCCAACAATGTTGAATTTCTTGGGGAGTTAAAACTAACCTAGCAGATGCTCGCAATCCCATTTCTATGACTGCACTTTTTAGGGAATGTTGATATAATGCTTTGTTGACAAAATCCCATCTCAAAACACAAATGTAAACATCAATATGTTGGCTGTTGCTGATGAATATTTCCGAAATATTCATAGGCTTACCAAATACCTGTGCTGTCTTGATAATTCTCGATTGCTGAGAAATAGTAAATGGATGAGATATGTTATTGATTAGGCATCTAGTAATGATAAAGGGAAAATCAAAATCTGTACCGTTGTATGTGAGAACTAGATCAGGATAAATAGACTGAAAATAGGAAATAAATTGGCAGAGTAAGTTTGATTCATTTTCATCCATAAATACAAAATACTCGCCCAATTCATTCATACAACCAATAGCGAAAATTTTATCTTTACTAGGAATCAGCCCTGAAGTTTCAATGTCAATAACCATTTGTTTCAGGGCATTGTAAGGTTTAATAGTCTGTAAAGGTTGCCAAGAGCGATAAATTGTATTATCTGTGTAGAAAATATTTAACTTATCTTCTGCCACAGTAATTTGATGACCGCTTTTACTGACAAAATGACGATGATTGTAATCAGTGTTCATTTTTGGTGTTGGTTACTTACCAATAGTTCCTATCTTTTGCATTTTGAAAAGTGCAGAATTGATTTCCAGTAAATATTGTGGTGATGGGTACTGAGATAAGAAATAGTGAAAGTCGTCTAAATGTGTAATCGTCAGTTCTTGAGGTAAGACTTTTCCTTGAACATTCAGGAGAATTTTCGGATGTTCACGCCATTCACAGGTTGTTATTGTCAACAATTGGTAAATCACAGAATTAATGTGGAAATTGTAAGAGGATACCGGGTGATTGTTGATAAATTCACATAATTCCTCTAAAGTATTTAAACTTTGTGTACATGATTCTCCACTTTTAGATTGACAAGATATTTGCATGATTATTACTCCAATGGTAACAAATAATTTGAAATAGATAGACTGAGTTATTACGAATTACTAATTACTCCTTTTCTTTTAGAGAATACTGATTGAATGAACCACGAAGGCGCGTTCACCGAAGGTGTTCCCGAAGGGTAGAACACGAAGGAAGAAGAGAAAACAAGAGAAGAAGAAAAGAGAAAAGGAAGGAGATAGGTAAACTTTTAATTGATGCAGCATATTTCATTCAAATGAGGTACAAACTAGAATCATCAAACTCCTGTGGTGCGGGCATCTTGCCCGCTAAATGTGTACCTAATTTCTTCAAAAACTGCTGTAAATCTCTATCGAGAAGACGCTAACTGTTGTACAGTCTCCACCCAAACAGGAGCTTTCTTGCCATTTACTGGAATCAATAAATTCCAATGTTCTTGTAAAGATTCAACACTCATATTTGGTAACTTATGTTGCGCCCAAACAATAGCATCAGCAGGTGTTTTCCAATTAATCCAAGGTGGATTTTCAGAAATTGAAACGAATTGATTTGAATTGCTGGAATTAGAGGAATTAGCAGCAGGTAGTAAACCCAAAATACCAACCTCTAACCATAACTGTGGTTGAGTAGATAATTTGATTTGCACCTCACATTGTCTCAAGTGCTGCTGTCCTGCTAAAATATTTGTAGTTTCCCAACTTTTAGCTATTTGACACAATTGTTGCCAAGTATCTTCAGTTAGCATCACCATTTCTTTACTGCTAGGAGACGTTTTAGCAATCAACATATCTCGATAAAAGCTAGTGAGATTTTGCAGAATTATTAAAGGTTCTTTACCCCATTCCAACAAATTCCGAATAATATTAATTACTGAATCGCTATCATTTTCAGCAATTCTTTCCACCATTGTTAGCAATTCATACTCAGGTACATTTCCCATCATTTCCCATACCCAATTTTGGTCAATGGTGATATTTAGTAAACTCAATTGATCCAGTAAACATTGACTATCCCGCAAACAACCAGAAGAAATTTGTGCAATCAAACGTAATGCTTCTGGAGTAATATCAATTAATTCCTCATTCACAATTTGGTTGAGGTGTTGTATCATATCCTCAACACCAATTCGTTTAAAATCAAACCTTTGACAACGAGAAATTATTGTTGCAGGAACTTTGTGAATTTCTGTGGTGCAGAGGATAAACACTACATTCTTTGGTGGTTCTTCCAAGGTTTTGAGTAAAGCTTGAAAACCTTGTGAACTGAGGCTATGCACTTCATCTAAAACAAACACCTTGTAGCGGCTATTGACAGGTATAATGTGAGTACGGTCAATAATTTGTCTGATATTTTCAACACCAGAGTTACTAGCAGCATCTATTTCCACCACATCCAGGGATAAACCTTTGGAGATGTTGGTACAAGAATTGCACAGTCCGCAGGGTGTGGGAGTAGGAAAATCACCATGTTGACAATTGAGAGATTTGGCAAAAATGCGGGCGCTGGAAGTCTTACCTGTACCTCTGGGTCCAGTGAATAGGTACGCCGGGGCAATTCGTTGGGATGTGATAGCATTGGTGAGAGTAGTTGCGATCGCTCTTTGACCAACAAGTTCAGCAAAGGACTGGGGACGATATTTCAGGTGAAGTGGTTGGTATGTCATGTTTTTCAAAAGTAGATATGTTGAATTTCCCCAAGCTTATGTATGAGTAACAAGCTTGGGGTGTGAGTAATTTTTGGTGTGGTTGTTAAAACAGATTTGATGTAACGAACCACAGAGACACAGAGTACACAGAGAAATTAGGGTTGAAGAGATATTTGCAGAACTTTTGACTGACAAGTATTGAGGTTTGGTTTGCTAAATCTAAACCATTGCAATTTTTGATTCAGTCATTCTATGCAGCAGCGACTTTCTTTTTCCTTCCTCTAGGTTTAGGAGTAGAATTGGCAGAAGTTTGAGAATTAGTTTTAGTTCCTGCTGTGTTTTTCTGTCCAGAAGAATCTGTTTTCATCACATCATTTTTATCTTTGACATCTTCTTCTATTTCCACTGCTTCAGCAGCTACATTTATTTCCTCATTCACTTCATTTGTTGAGGAAATATGTTCTGTAGCTACGACTTCCTCATTATCATTTGCAGCATCTTCTTTCATTGCTGTGCTGTTATTATTAATAAGTTGAACTGGCATCACCAAAATTAATTGATTGAGAATACCATCAACAGGAGTAATAACCACAGGAGTTGTAGTTTGGTTGATATGAATCAAGACCTCATTCGTAGGTGGAAATTTGAGAGCTTGTTCCAGATATTTGATATTAAACCCCATGACTAATTGTTGCTGATAACCATCTTGGGGTTTAATATTTAAAGATTCCACAGCACCAGCAATATCTGAAGATTCAGTAGATAAAGTTGCTTGTTGATGCTGATAATCACAGATAATTTTGACAATCTTATTCTTTTGGTCAGCTACAATTCCCACTCGCTTTAAAGCATGATCTAATAATTTCCTATCAACAATAACTTGATGTTGAAATTGTTGGGGAATTAAAGCTGAATATTTGGGATAATCTCCTTCTAATAATCTGGTGGTAATTTGGATAGTGGGTAAGGTAAATACTGCAATACTATTGTCAATGCTAATAATACATTCGCTGCTATCTCCTACAGTACCCAAAATCTTTTGTAATTCTATTAGTGTTGGTTGAGGAATTGTGATTTCTACGGTATTGGAATCAGCATTACCTTGTGTGGTTTCTGTTAAATTTTCATCCGTTTCTATCGTTCCAGAAACAACTGCTAACCGATGTCCATCTGTTGCTGCTGCTTCCCAACTACTATTAGTAAATTGAAAATGAACTCCAGCTAAAACTTGTTTATTTTCATCATTACTAGCAGCAAATAATGTTGCTTCTAATGCTTGTAATAATTTGATTGCTGGTAATGTAATATTCTTACCTTCAATTTCTGGTAAAGATGGAAATTCTTGAGGACTAACTGTTTGAATGCGACATTTACCACAGGAGTGAGTAATAATAGCCGCATTATCTACAATTTCCAAAGTAATATCTTGTTTAGGGAGACTTGAAATTACCTGGGTGAATAATTTAGCGGGTAAAGCAATTTTACCTTCTATTTCTATTCTAGATTTGCATTGAATTCTAATTCCTAAACTCAAATCAAAAGCAGTAACTAAAATTTGCTGTTCTTGCTGTTCAGCAACTAACAATATATTATTGAGAATAGGATGATGAGGTTTGTTAGGTACAGCGTAACTAACCACAGCGAGGGTATCAGCTAATTCTTTCTGAGAAATGGTAAATTTCATAAGGGTGCGGCTCTTTGATGTCAATGAAGTAATAAAATAAGAGGTGCTTAATTTGCCACTAAACACCTTTATTTACCCTGTAATTTGTATACAGGACAATTATTTTCTGGGGAGCATACCAATTTTGCAAAAATGTAGAATAAGTATCTGAAAACTCTCTTCTTTCTTCTTACCTTCGTGTCCTTCGCTCCTTCGTGGTTCGTTCATTTGTTCATTTCATGTCTTGACCTCAAGCCAAAAATAAACTTACACATTTGGGATGCTCCCATTTTCTGGAATTCATGTTTGGTAAATTTTAATCAATCGTTAAACACCATTAAGATAAAAAAGACTAAAGAAACGAAAATGTATGTTTATGAACTGATTTCCATTGTGTGATATTTACCGTTATGACTTTGAGAAAGTGACATGAAATGATGAGTATTTAACTGTTCAAGTTCATTCGCAATTTGTTGTTGTCTTTGTTCAGAAAGAGACTGATCTATTTGTTGGAGAGCTTTGATAGTTTCTCGTACTTGGTGAAGACAATCAGTATTAAAATTTATTGTCACTGTTTCTCCATCAGCAAAAAATGAACAGGATTGATTATTACCATTGCTGTATGAACTGACGTAAGTGTCTTTGGTAATATTGGCTGTAAATGAATGGAATATTTTCATATTTAGATAGAGTTTGTACAATTTTGGGCAAGAAAGTATGATGATATGATTGACAATGAAGGCGTTTAATGTATACAATAATCCTATCTGTATACACCTCTTTAAAATTGAAAGCCTATCTAAAAAAAGAGATCGCGCCTTCTGATTAAAATCATCAAATACTTGGCGCGTAGCGCAAATAAATTAGTTATTTTCGGCTCGAATTTTTATTATTTGAACTAATTTTGTTGATTTTGAAACTGGGTTTGTTGGTTTATATCAAGCTCGGCGATTTGAATTATTAAATCTGTTGGTATATTCCAACATTTACATTCCCAATTTTGACTTAATCGCTCTGCTTTTCTTACATAAGTAGACGAATTGGCAGTATTTTCAACTAGCCATTGTTTAAATTGGATTGCTTTTTCTTCAGTTTCAAAACCGAAATATGTGACTTTTCTTTGTCCCAAAGGACTGGTGATAGTAGCAACTCTGGGTGAAAGGATATTGAGAGTCCATCCACTAGCACTAAGTTGTACTCTAGTAATGTTGAGCATTGGTTTTATCTCTGTGGTTAGTTACAAAGACCTAAAATACATAAAAAATAAGAGTTTCAAGGATTTTCGTAAGTGTTATAAATAATCTTCTCCCTTGAATTTCTCCAAGGAAGAAGCGCGTCAGCGAGAGTAATTTGATGCTGTATTGCTAAACTAAAACTGAACGATTTTGTGGAACGATTTCCTCATTTGTAACCTTTTGCAGAGAATCTACACAGGTATATAGTGAACGACAAGAACCTGTAGTATTATGGAAATAGGTTGCAAGTTTTCTCAAACTTCCAGTTAATGTTAATGCCAGCAAATACTCCGCAGCAATAACAGCTACCTGTTGATTAACAAATAAGCTTTGGCGGTTTCGTGCTAGAATTTCAGCACACGATAAACTTGTTGAATTTGATTCTTCAGGTAATGGTATTAGCAGTTCTGAATGTTGCCTAGAAGGACTGGGAAGATTAAAACAGAAATTGGGTTTTTGAAGATTATCAAAAGCAGCTTCTAAGGTAAATTGGTTAGTAGAACCAAGTAGCACCTGTCCAGAACTAGAATTAGCATGATTACCGCAATCTAACCACCAAATTTGTGGTAGAGAACCTGGGTAATTTTGGTCTAAGCAACTGCTAATTTCAGCACGCGCAGCAGCATTATCTACACAACCGATAATTACTGTTAACTTGCGCCATCTTGCTGATACAATTTTCTTAGTGAATGGTTTAGCGATCGCTCTAATCTGTACTCCCAATCCTAAACTGTATCTAGCTGCTAAAACTTCCGCTTTGTATAACCCAACCTCCGACTGTTGAAAATTCTGTCGGGGAATGTTTTTAGGTTCAATGATATCTGGGTCTACAACTATACAAGAAGCTGTTTTGTTGCTGTTTGCTTCAATTTCCAGCATCAGTTTAGCAACCGATGGAATCAAAAAACCACCCGTCCCACCAGCACCCACAACTATAAACTCAACGTGATTATGTGCAGGAAGCATGAGTGGGACAGAATGAGCAAAAGATAGGTTTAATTTCATAATGGTGTAATATCTGTGACATCAAATCCGTTTTGTAGCGGTATCATTCCTTGAATTTTTACCTCTGCGTTTTCTGCGTCTTTGTGGTTGTTTACAGCAGTTTTCAACTATTTAAACCACACATTGATTCCTTTGCGCCTTTGTTTCTCTGCGACTCTGCGCGAAACAAAAACTATGATTTACCTGAAAATAGCTGTAATCATGTAGATGCTACCGAATTGGATATTAAACAGCTTGGCAATTCAAATACCCAGTTAGCAGGGATGTGCCAAAAGTGGCTGTATGTACCCAACCGCACACAGATATGGGGATTAGTGAAAATTTCACCCAAAACAGCGAAGATTCTAAATTTTCCAGCTTCTTCCTCGTCGTCAGTAGCAGAAAATTGTGCGCTCATACTGTGGTGACTGTGTACCTCAATCATCGCAGTCTGATATGATAAGCTGGTTGCCTCTACTGGAGTTACACTGGTAGATGTGGCAGTTTGTTCTGGGGTGTGCAGATGCCATTTGCCGTCTGTGAAGCAGAGATAAAAGAGTATTTCCTTGTGTCCTGCATTTTGAGCTAACTGTAAAATTTGCAACACTAAACTAGCGGAAACCAAGGGATATTGCAGGTGAAAGTAGGGTGTGAGATGGGGTAAACCGCGAATACTGCATTGGTTGATAGGAAAGCACGCAGACAGTCCTTGACGTGCAGCACGGACAAACACTCCGTTCCCAGCTACCCAGTATTCCATCATTTTGCCTGTTATTGGTGGTAAGTCGGTGCTGATGGCAAATTGATAATTGATGAGTGCAGGTATAGTCATGAGATAATAAGCTCAATTGCAGTGGTGATGGTTTTGTTACCCCAAGGCACTAAATCCTGTGTGGGGTATCTTTTAGACTTGTTGTTGTGTAGTTGTTGTAAATGCGATAGCACATTTTCAGGATATGATTTAGATTTACCCTGCACCGAATCTTGATTGAAAGCACTATGCCAAAATAATTGCCATACCTGCATGATATTTTCAGGGGAACAATTAGGAACAGAATTTTCACCAAAACAGATAGAACCGTTCTCCATCACATTTGGTAATGGTGCATAAAACAGAGGAGAATTTTGCTCGAATTTCTTAATAGCCCAAATCCAATATTGACGATTACGTCCAGCAAATATTAACCCCGGTATAGGTATTTTTAAAGTCATATTTTCTAACGAGATGCAATAACGTTGTGGTGGATAAAACTGCAATAACCATTCTCCTTTGTGGCATCTTCCCCACCTCACTGTATTTGTTGGTAAATAACCTGAATCAATGGGTTCAGCAGCAAAAGCTTCTCTCAACGCAGCAGGAGCGATAAATTTGTAATTTGTTGTTTCTCCTTCTTTATAAACTAGAAGGTATTGTCCTGGCAGAAATAGCAGATGTGCTAGTGTTTCTGCATGAGTAGTTTGGTTAATAATTGAATGTGAGATATCACCAATGTTGAGTTGAGGTAAAATGTTAGTTAATACCGTGCTTTGTTCCATAGTTTGATTACCTGTTTTCTATGGTCAATAGAAGATTCAATCCATTCTGAAAATTCTGTCATTTTCTGGCAATATGTTTGGCATAATTGCCATTGTTCGGCTAAATATTTCAGCACTTCTTGTTCCCATTCAAAAGAGACATATTCTGCATGGGTGACATCTAACCAAATACATTCTGTGCTGTGGTCAATGATAGATATGACATCATAAAGTAGAGACAAAGGTGATGTTGTTTGTTGACAAAGTGATGAAAGTTTATCCCAATTGATTTTATCCACAGTCACCAATTTATCAGGAATAAATCCAAAGCAAGAATTCCAATCTTCTTGAGGATGTCCATAACCTATAAGTGACAATAGAAATTGTTCTGTAAAGCTAAGTTCTTCTAAACTCATTTCCCACCAATCTGTGTTTTGGGAGTAAACGGGAATTTCTGTGTATCTTTCTGTGCATTCCCGAAAATCTTCGTGGTATTCTATGGGAAATAACCACTCATTTACCAGTTCCAAAAACTCAATTTCTATGTCGCTGTAAACACTCGGATAGGAATGTTGTCTCAAGGGAATTGTCGAAGATGACCATTCACAGGGGAATAGTTCTTTGTAGAGACTGAGGTAATTAATTTGTTCGCTGATTTCTTCTAAATACCAAATTCCCTCTTGTACAGTTTGGGGAATCTGGTATTTTTTCAAAGACTCAGCAGCCAATTGATATTGAGACTGCATTAGAAGCCGGAAATTGGTATTTGTGAAGGTATAGGAGGAGATTTTTTGAGAATATTTAAACTCTTCTCTAATTCAGTTTGCCATTCTCTCCCAGTGGTAATTGCTGTTTCTAGTTCATCTTGTAATAACAGCAGATTTTCGATATTCAGATGACCTTGAATTTCTAACATTTTGATTTGCCAACTTAATAGTAAAGCTGGGTTAAATTGATGTTCGCTAGTAATTAAAGTTTGGAGGATATCACCTAAACCTTTAGTACCTGCTTTCTTGACCATGCGAATTTGGGTAATTCCTTCTTTATCCGTTCGCGTAATTTCTGCATGAGCAATTTCTGGATAGAATGGTGTCAGGGCATTGCGGAGAGTTTCGTCGGTAGCTGCAATTTCATCAGCTATGGGTATTTCTTGACCTTCAATCATCAAAATGTAAGGCATATTAAAACAGTGTTAATTGATTAGAGGGTTTAGTTTTGTGAGTATTGGTTGGTGGTAAATCAGGAGGATTGACAATTTTGTTATTCTCTGATTGGTTGACAGATATTTTCTGTTTTTGAGCTTCTTTTTGTTGGGCTTGTTCTGCTATTTGTGGTAAGAGAGCTTTTAATTTTGTGAGAACTTCAACTATTACTGGATATTTTTCGATTTCATGCAGTGTACTAACTTGTATGACTGGTGGTTCTCCCTTGATTCCAGCCGTGATTAACACTTGTCGTAAATCGTGTTGATTTGCTGGTAAAATTTGGATGCCTAAGATGATAGTGTTGCTGTTAAAATCAAATCTATCTTCTTTTTTAGAGGCTAGGTTAACAACATCAGTTTCTGTGAATGAGGTGGTGACATCAGTATCGTTATCGTCAGCTTCAACATCTGCATCCACAATTTGTTGAGTTTCAATTTTTGACATAATTAGTAGTTAGGAAAGATTAGCTAAACGGTGTAAAATTTGCATATTCATACCCCATTTCCTGAATGATTGCCATTTGTATTCACACTCCCCTGGTGTGTATTTAGCTGATAGCTGACTCCATTCTTCCCAAGCAGAAAGCAGGGTAGGATTGACTGATTTCAAAGCCATTCCCACCTTGATCCATGAATCATATTTATCTGCAAAGCGAGGATGAATAATTTCTAGTAGTAACAGTGCTGTTTCTGTCTCCTCACCTGTAAATTCTGGATTGGTAGGTAAGGAGTTACTATGTTTGCAGTAGTCTCTTTTTGGTGATTTCGCACGTTTGGTCATCTGTTCAATTACCCAAGATGGTGCGATCGCTATTTCGATCTGGTCAGGACGACAACCACTCAGCCAACGATAATAACCTGTTTGTGGATGAATACTGGGGGGAAGTATTGATGGTAGTTTAGTACCTCTAAATTCTAAAACTTCACCGGGGGCGGTGGTGATTTTGCGGGATTTGAGGTGAAGATGATTGTTACCTGGCAATTTCAGTAAGTATTGCGCTCGTCCTGGTCGTCCTGATGTAAATGCAACTGTGGTCGGTAGTGGTTGATGTGCGATAATTGCTGCATGGGCGCTGTATCCATCACAGTCTATGGCGATTAAAAATTCCTGGGAGTTTTGACCGCAAAGGAGACCTATACCTGTGGGGGTTACTGTGTAAAAACCATGATAGCGGTTTCTGACTGGGACTTTTTCAGATTGTTGGAGTTGGTTCAGCAATGTTTGAGGAGACCAGGGGTGTTGTTCCCATTGATACCCTAATGGTCTTTTTCCCTGAGTGGGGATGATAGGCCAGTGTGGGGGGAGTAGTTTTAGGGTATCAATTAGTTTTTGGGTTTGTGGTTTTTTTCAGCATGGGTTTTAATTTTGATTGGGGTTGCAAAGGGAAGAAAAGTTATTAAACCTAAATAATGTGCTTTTGGTGTATGATTTGCTGCTTGTGCAAAGAGTGAAGTAAACAACAGTAGTTAATTTAGTTGTTGATTTCTTTAGCTAAGTCTGCGTTAGCAGACTTACTATAAAATTCAGTAGATACAGTTGCTTTTATAGCCAAAACTTCAAAAATTGGATACGCTTGGTGAAGGGTATCAGATAGTGGCAATGGAAGTAAAAATTAAAACTCTCACTCCAATCTGGACAGGCGGTATTGAGGCCGGAAAGTGCGATCGCATTCACGAAACCGGACTGCTTGGTAGTCTGCGCTGGTGGATGGAGGTTCTGGTGCGCGGGATGGGGGGTGTGGTCTGTGATCCGACTGAGCAAAAATGCTCATACGATTCCAAGAAGCCTAACAATGGACTTTGTAAGGTCTGCGAAGTGTTTGGCGCAACTGGTTGGAAACGTCAGTTTCGTCTGGAGGTACAGGAGATTGAAATCTCTGATGCACAAATTAAGCATACTATTACAGCAGATCGAACTTATACAAATGATCAAGGTAAGCTAAAATGGTATTTTCGAGATTCTAACCCTCCAAATGCCCCTAAAAATGGCACTTTTATTATTAAAATTCAAAGCTTCAATCCAAAATTCAAGCCTGAAATTATTGCTGGACTAATTCAATTTATTGCTGATTGGTCGGCTTTAGGAGCGCGTTCTCAGATGGGGTTTGGTGTAATTAAAATTGAGTGTGCTGGCATTATTGATACTCAGCCTCTATACGATTGGCTCATTCTCACTAACGGAAGTGAATCTGATAGAAAACTACCTTCGTTACAAAACATTTTTCTTGCAAAAATACATTCTAAAGATTCAAATTTTGATGAAAGAAGTACCTTTGATTTGAAATATGATTTACGACAACTTTTCAGATCAGATAAAAATATACGTCATTTTATTATGGGTACAGTTAAAGGTGATGTTATAGCCGCTAAAGTTAAAATATCTCGACCTTATAAAGATGAAAATGGAAATATAGTAATCCGTGTATGGGGTTATATTCCTCAACAAGCAGATATTTACAATACTATCTGGAATCGAGAAACGGTTGTAGAGAAAATTCATGAACACTTGAAGAATAACCACAATCTAACCCTTTGGCGTGAAATAAACTCAGGTAGAGATTCTGAAACTGGAAAAATGATTGATGAAAAAGCCTTTCTGCAAAGCTTATTAAAAATATAGGAGGATGGCAATGCAATATGATTACTATGCTTTTGAAAAAGAGCATTTAATTGATTCTTTGAATAAATTTGAACTAGCCTCAGAAAAATTTAAAAAAGGCAAAAGAGACAATAATAAAAGTGTGTGTGAACAAGCAGGAAACGAAATAAAGCAAGCTGCTACAGATGCTGTTAAAATTGAACCTCACTTATCCTACTTGTGGTATGAGGCTCTTAACTCTGATCTCAAAAATCATGTTCGTGATGCTTGGCAAAAGAATCTCACTACAAAAAAAATACCAGAAGATTTTCGATTCATTCCCAATATTTCAGAACTTGAAAATTTACCAGCACTCAGTTTTATGCTGTGTGTACCTTTCAAACTACAAAAACCCTATTTGAGTAAAGATGATCGCTCCTTCCATTTACTTGATAATCCAGTACGTAAAGACAAGGTATTTCAAACCCCAATGGTTGCTTCAACAAGCTGGAAAGGGGCTTTACATAATGCAATGCTTCAACAATTGGCAGGGTGGTGGTGTGGTTTAGATGAAGGGGTAAGAAAACAACGTCAGCAAAAGAAAGAATTTGTAGCCAAAAGAGTTAGTATCGGGCGACTTTTTGGCACTGAAAATGGATTTCAGATAGATGAAAAAAAATTTGATAGTTATCTCGATAATCTTGGTGGTAGAGATTTGGCGCGTTTGTATCAGCGATACATTAGACGTTATCTATCTTCAACCGGGTTCTTTTCAGGTCGGCTTTATTTTTATCCAACGTTCTTTGATAAGATTGCCTTGGAAGTAATTAATCCGCATGATCGCAAAAAAAGTACAGGCAAAAATCCCATTTTGATTGAGTCAGTTCCAATCAGGGCAACAGGTAAGTTTATGATTTTGTACGTACCTTTTGGTGCAATTGATGAGAGCCAAGTTGCTAAAGATTTAGAAATTGTGGCAGAAGGGGTAAAAGCGATGCTCACGGTTTATGGTTTTGGAGCAAAGACCAGTAGTGGTTTTGGAATTGTGGAGGATCAACTTGACAGTCAGGGAGAGTTAGCAATTCGGGCTGATATACCAGAGCTAAAGCCACCAGAACCAGAAGTAAAACCATCAGAACCCGATCTACCTCGCTATCTGGTTGCACCTGGACAAATAGATCCAGATTTTCTAAATCCTGATGGTACTTTCAAGTCTAAAGAACGATACTTACAAGGAAAGTCTGGGAAAAAAACTGGACAACTTTACGATAAGGCTAAAAAGTGGTGGGATAATGAACGGCCTATAGCTGAAACTGCGATATTAGAAATAATACCTGAACCTAAACTAACGCCAAAACCAGCTATGACTGAAGTTTCTTTTAATAAATTGAGTGAGTTAGGCGATCGCACCAAGGAAATAGCAAAGCATCTACACCAAAGAAAGGAAATCAGCCATGACTCATGATTTACAAGATTTAGCGGATAACCGTGACGCTTTGCTTTTAGGAGAAGTGGCTGCATTTCTACATGATTGGGATAAGTGTATTAAGCAGTGGATCAGCTTGGGGAACAACTTTAATCCAAGTCAAACTACTCCCCGTGTCAAATCTAGTCTCGAAGGATGTTCTCTACAAGATCCACTTAATTTATCTACGGCAGATACTTCGCTTGCAAAAATAATAAAAGAAGGGAAAAATCCTTCTAAAGCTAAACTTTCTTTAGACTGGCGTATTAAATTATTAGGGAAATGTCATGATGTTGCTCATGTAGATAAGCCTGAAGAAGAACAAGGACTTAGAGAGGAAAGCAAGTTCATTGGGTCTATTTTTGGATTTGAGATTACACTAGGAGAAAATTCATCAAAACTTTTGGAAGCAGTTCAAAGTATTGATCAGCGCGATATTTTTATTCATAACATAGAACAAGCATTTAATAATGCAGTTGGAGATACAAGGCGACCTCTTAATGAAGTAAGACTTTCAGAGTGGGGAGCAGCTACAGCAGCTTTTTGGAAAGCAATAGCCGCTCGATATATTTTAGAGAATAAAGTTACTGAAAATAACCTAAAGTGGCGTATTTTATCGGTTAGGTTTGATGGACTCAGTTTTTTAGAGAGATCACTAACTATTGGTGATTTGCACGGAAGAAAAAAATCATTACAACTAGCACTAAATTGTGTCCGTAGACTTTTGGAGGAAACTTACGCATTAGGAAATGAAGTATATCGAGATGAAAATGGTAGTGCTTTTTTAGTGCCAGAATTAGAGAATGATATTGATGGCAACCAATTTTTAAATCTTATTGAAAATCAAATCTTAAATAATGGGTGGAAACGTGAGTTTGAGATAAATGGAGAGCTAAAGCCTCAAGTTTATCTTACAAAATCACATGAAAAAGCTATTGTTCTACATGAAGCATTACAACAGGAATTACCTAACATAACTCCTTTTCAAGATTGTTCAGATATCTGGTGGCAATCAGAAATCTCTAACATCTGTACAGTTTGTGGTGTTCGTTCACAGGGATGGGGAGGAAATGATAAGAAAAAAAAGGAACAAGCAAAATCGAGAAATGTTTGCAGTATTTGCCTAGAAAGACGCAGTAACAGAGCAAAAATATGGCTACAAGACTTAACTAAAGAAGATATAGAAACTAGAGATACTATCTGGATTGATGAAGTTGCTGATAATAATGCTCGTTTAGCCTTAGTTGTTGGTCAATTTGATTTGAATGATTGGCTGAGTGGCGATATGATCAAAACTTTATTGGTTGTGTGTAGTCCAAGTGTTAAAGAACCAGAAAAAAAGCCATCTTTTGCTCGTATCCAGCGCGTTTGGCGTACCACTCAGCAGTTTTGGCAAACAGCACTAGCAGACACAAAACTACCAAAAATAAAAGGTCGTCTTAGCATTGAATTCAATAATATTGACCAGATTAAATTACAGTCTTTAGGTTCTTATGACCTGGTTCTAGGAACGACAAAACTAAGTGTTTTACATAATGGTTGTAAGCTCATTACCACAGATAATCTTTGCTATGCTGCTAAGAAATTAGGTGCTAAATCTGAACAATACTCAAAAATTGAATCAGCTGCTGAATTTATTGCTGAACAGTTACGTTATCAACAATTCTTTATAGAAGAACCAACTGGATATGGAAGCTCTAATAAATTACCAGGTAAGTTAAATATTAATAATGTTTTATTTGAGGAACAAGAATACAGTCCTATAATTCCTATTCTCTCTGAACCTAGTACATTTATGGCTCTTGTTCCAGCAGAAAAATCTCTTGATGTAGTTGAGGTGATAAAAACAAAATATGAACGAGAAATGGGCAAAGTCCGTAACCGCTTACCCTTACATTTAGGTGTTGTCTACTTTGATCGTCGTACTCCCCTCCGGTCTGCTTTAGACGCTGGACGACAAATGTTGAGCTATAAATCTAGTAGTCAACAATTATGGCAAGTGCAATCAAAAACTCAAGGAACACTACCTCCTGAAAAACAGAAATTAGCAAATGGAACGAAGCAATTTGAAGAAACGATCACTATCAGCCTAATAAACTTAGTTGAAAGCGATACAGAGTTAATTCAAGGCGATCGCAAAATCACCTGGCACGTTCCTAACAAAATGGGAGATGGAACAACAGATGATAATTGGTATCCTTACGTTTTTGTAAAAACAAAAGATGATCAAGAAGTAGATGGACGATCGCGCAAAATCAAAAGTCAGCGACCTGGTATAACTGAACCCTGTTGGTTAGTTCACGCTGGGGATTTAAAAGAAGGCGACCAAATTTATTTTACCCCCTCCACCTTTGACTTTGAATACCTCGACAGCACCGCCCGACGGTTCGATATTCACTACGACGAAAAAGACCGCCGTCCCCGCAAAACTCGCCCCTTCTACCTCGAAGACCTAGACCGTATTCAAACACTCTGGAAAATTCTCAAAAACCTCGAAACCTCCCAGCGTCATCAGGTGATTTACAGCATTGAAGCCACCCGTGATATCTGGTACGGGGAAGATATAAAACAAGAATCATGGAAAGATAAAATATTTGAGCAGTTTGTCACTGATACACTAGCTAATACAGCTTGGACTAAAGACTATAAAAAATGGATAGATATTCCTCAAGAAAATCGCCAGCTACTAATTAATGCAGCAGTGCGAGGAGAACTGGCAGACATAACAGACTTGTATATGGAAATTTTAAAAGAACGGTAAAACACTAATGGCAACTTACAAACGACAACGTTACCTATTTATGACTCTCGATCCTGTTCATATCGGTACAGGAGGCTATCGTTTAGGACGAGTTGATAATAGCATCGTGCGAGAACCAGGAACTAAAATTCCGAAAATTCCCGGTACAAGTTTACATGGTGCGGCGCGATCCTATGCAGCACAGTTATATGAAACCCCCGAAGCCGCAGGACAAGATCAAAAATATGTTAAAAATCCTGAAAATAACCCAATCTGTTACACCTTTGGTTATTTACATTCAGGTAATAGTGATAATCCACAAACTGGTAATCCAAACCCTAAAAAGAAAGAGATTGCTTACTCAGGTGTTGTAAATATTTTTGATGCTCACATTTTGCTATTCCCTGTGCATTCAATGGTCGGTCCCGTGTGGGTGAGTACGAGAGAGCGATTAGATGATGCAGGGTTTACTAACTTACCTGATGAGCCAGATAATCTTGAAACTGTTATTTTGAATTGGGATAATTCGGATAAACCTGATAAACGATTAAATCTAGGCTGGTTAATGCTGAATGCTGAGATAAAAGCAGAAATAGAAGCACCTCCTCAATGGCAAAATGATAAACGCTACAAAGCCATCAACAAAATTGTTATTGTTAAAGATGCTCTTTTTAGCCAAGTAGTAAATAGTAATTTAGAAGTCAGAACATCTGTCGCAATTAACCCAGAAACTGGTGCAGCCAACGATGGGGCATTGTTTACTTATGAAGCCATTCCCCGTGCTACTTTTCTTACCGCAGATGTTGTTTTAGATGATTACCGCAGTGGTGAAAAAGGATGGTCATTAGGTGAAATTAAGGAAACAGGTAAGCTTAAGGAAGATGGAACAAAAAATCCTTTACCCGGAGGTGCTTGGCAATGTCCATTATGCGTAGTTAAATCTGGTTTGAAAATGATTGAATGGCTGGGAGTTGGTGGTATGGGAACGCGGGGTTTTGGAAGAATGGCAATGATTGGCGATCCTAAGACTGTTGAACTTCAAGAACTATTTAACCCGTTGCAGAGTAATCAACAAACATCTTCTGGATCATCTATAGAAACTACTGAAGGAGGTCAAGCATGATGGCTAATCTTGATCGCCTCGCGGCACAACACGCACAATCAATTATTACTAATACCAAAAATCAAAAAGTTAGTGATATAGAAAATACAGTCACAAAAGCATTAGGTGTTTTACAAGAAGATGGCGTATATGCTTGTTTTCTTTATTTACTAGCTAAGGAAAAAGCTAATGGTCAAGCTGTAGTTCAAGAAATGCTAAATCTATTACAAAAACTAGGTTTTGAGTGGAATAAACCTCAAAAAAATGGAACCAATGATCTTACTTCCAGTGTTGTACTCAAACATATTACTGATAATGTAACTCAAGATTTAGAACGATTATTACTTACAAAAGAAATATTAGAGCAAATGTTGATTTATGCTCGTTATGGTGCAAAAGCTCGTCAAGAAGAAACAGCAAAAAATAATAATCAACAGGAGGGAAACCTTTGACTTGGAGAGCCTATCAAGTAGTTTTTAAACTCAAATCTCCTTTACATATTGGTTGTGGCAAAGTGGGGAATGTACAACGTACCCGTTCTTATTTGACTGGGCGTGTATTTTGGGGTGCATTGACAATGCGATTAACCCGTAATGGAACTGATGAACCTGCAACTGATACAAAACAGTATGAATGCTACGGGAAAAAAGTTGATGATAATTTAGCTTTTACTTACTTTTATCCTGCTATTGAATCAAATGGAGTTTATAAAGTTAAATGGCCTTGGGGAAGTGAAAACGAAAACGAAAGTCTGTTTCGGCGCTGTTTTTTAAGTAGTTATGCCAGCACTGCTTTAGTATATCCTCAACAAGCAGCAGAGCCAGGATTATTACATGAAGTTGAGTTTATTTCACCTCGTACTTTGGATGAGGGTAAACAGGTTTATCTAGTGGGATATGTGTTTGAAAAAGTTGAAAAAGAAGAGTGTGCGGTACAATGGAAAGAGGCTTGTTATCGTTTACAGATGGGAGGTGAGCGAGGTTATGGTTGGGGTGATGTTGCAGTAAAAGAAATAAAAGAAATAACAGAATCTGAAAAAATATTTAATGCCTATACTTGGACATCTGAAAATATCTCTATTGTAATTCAAATAGTAGAAAATATAGGAAATAGCAGACTTTTGGCTCATACAGAAACTAGAGAAAATTTATTAGTTCAAGGAGAAATTGAACCGTTGGTGGGTAGAGAATGGAAAGTAGCTAATCAAGCAGGAGAAAGTGTGGCATTTTCTGGACTATGTTGGACTCCAGGGAGTATGGTAAAGCAACCATCCACTTTTGTGATTCAAAAATTCGGCATCTGGAAGTTTAACGACTAGATCCAATATTTCGAGTACCTGATTTACATAATTCCCACAAGGAAACTTCAATTTCAACCAAGGGGAAATTGTACAGCAATTTGTAAAAATAAAAACCTTAGTTCGGAAAATATAATAAAGGCATAAAAGCTTTGTTTTTAATTTAGTGCTGTTTAGAGTGATAATTTAGATACCTCTCTGGAAGATGTATTAAATTTTATACTGGCATCTATATTTTGTCTCAAAATACTTGTTTTGGGAGTATATTTATTTGCAATGATTTCCTTACGCCACTTTTCCAAATCATTCATTATCTCTCTCAATGGTGGTATTTTATTTAGCAAATCATCATCCTTTAAATTCTGTAAAACCAAAAGTTGAAAATATAATTCCCTCTGTTCACCCACAGAAAGCATCTCCTGAGACTTTTCAAGCTTATCTCGAATACCGGCTTTAACCTCTTCTGTATTAAAGAGAGAAGAATTAATATGAGAATTATCCCTTTCCACTTCCTGCCAAACTTTTTTAAGTGCAGGATGTAGAGGAACTGGTATATCAGCAATATTCTTAACCTCCTTACTACCATCCTTGGTTTTATCAACTAAACCATACTTCTCCAAATCAAACAAATGAGCATTGCGGGATATAAACTTCAATTGTGTTAAATCCCAATCGCTAATATTAAGATAATCTACCTGCTTAATAATACCTTCTGCTGTTTTATGGAGAGTAAAAGATACCATTTCTTCTTGTTCACCCTGATGATTAGTTTTATGTAGCTGCAAATGTGCCACCCCAGCTTCTACATTTCTGGATCTAGAAATAGTGTATTCACCTATAGTTAAATTATCAGTCTTAGCTTGTTGTAAAGCCGAATTGAGTAAACCCAATACCTCAGTCTTTCTAAAACTTTCCAACGTTGCAAAAGTGCCAGCAGGTGCTAAAGAACCTAGTTGGTTAGCAATATCTCTGATATCCGCATTTTCTAGCTGTGGTAATTTCTTCTCACCCGAAATCTTCTCAGCTAGTATCAAAAACTCCTGTCTTTCTACTGCTAACATTTGTGTAGGAGGAACTTTAATTTTTATATCCTGACGAGAATTGACAGTAAATTCCATTAGAGAATGAGAAAAGTTAGATAATTCATCACGGCGATGATGGATACTATACTTGTCACCTTCTTTTCTAATTACAAAAGCATCACTTCTGTAAATTCTAGAACCATCAGTTAATGTCTCTCCATAAGCTTTGAGAAGTTCAACTGCTGCTTCAGAAATTCTGGCATTTTCAACTTTAAGTTTATGCCGCATTTTCAGCCAGTTCAAACCTAGAAATTTTTGCCAACTAGCTGCAACATCCTTTTTAATAGGAACTTCTACTTCCCTAACCCATTTCTGATTTGGAGAAGTTATTGCTGGAGATGAAACTACACCATTGTAGTTTGGTGCAAAAGCAACTCTTCGCTTTGGTGTTTCAATTTTTTCCTCTGTTGTTTCAACAAATTTATCTGAATTCTTCTCTTTATTAGTATCAGTTTCAGGTGTTGTATCTGTGACTGTTTCTTCAGTTTTTATCTCATTCGTCGAAACTTGTTTATCAGTAAAATCAGTCTGATTTTCTTCCTCTATGTATGTTGTTTCAGCCATAGGTATATCCCTGGCATCATCCCACTCTGGTGAATCATCTACAGGTGGTTCTGGTAATGGAGTATTTTCATCCCAAAAAATGAAAGTCTCTTCTTCAAATGGTGAACCTAAAACAAATGTAAATTCATGCTCTATTTCAATGCTTTCTCTGGTGTTTTCTGTTGATGTTGTAAATTCCGATTCTGTAGCATTATCAAAAACTTCACTTTCAATATCTTGATTTCCAAAAAGTTGACCTAACAGTTCATTAACAATTGTTGTTAACTCTTCTTTTAACTCTGTTTTATTACTTGTGGAATTTTGACTAGGAGGTAAATAACGAATTATGGGTTCATAGACAACAGCAATAATTTCCTCAGTGTTTAAATTTTCCGTTACCCAGTTATGATAACACTTACCTTTATTATCTTGCTGGTAAACAGTTAATTTATCACCTGATTCAATAGTAGCAATGATAGCTAAGGAAGAGTTATTATTATATAGAACAATATCTGTGATGTCTTGAGAATTATCTGCTGCTGTTAACATTAACTGCTTGGCGATATTCTGCGCTTGAACATTAGACATTTCGGCAGCTTCCCATTTCCAAGCACCAGGACATTCCTCATCGGGAACAAGCCGATATTTCTCACTTCCTATTTGTACTTCAATTTCAGATATGTTTTCTAGTTCTTGCTGCAATTTTTCTCTAGCTTTATCTATTAAAGCCTGGATTAATTCTGCTAATACTGAGGCAGTGATTTGAAGTTCATCAATTATATGGTCAACAGTTTTTTGATAAGCAGTTGCTAATTGCGTTACTCTTTCATCAAACATATTAATATATCCATTTTAAGTCAGAATTTAAGGATTAATAGGATTCATTTAATAACTTTAGTTGCTGATTTATCATATAGAAATACCCTCTTGTAACACCTTAGCCACTAAGGGACTAGCCCCCATAGCTCCCCTTTCTACCTGTGCTTCTGTGACTACAAAGGTGGAAATAACTAGATCATATTTAAAACCTACTTCCCAGGCTATATCACTAATTTTTTCTCGACAGTATCTATCTAATTCAGCAACTTTAATAAACACATTTAAATCTGATTCGTCTGTAGCATCACCCCGCGCTCGTGAACCAAATACCCGCAAATCTAAAATGGGAATTATTGCTTCCAGTTGGGAGCGAAACTCTGAAACAATTTTTCGTTCACTATCCTGTATCATTTCTATTCCTCCAGAGAAAAATCTATCTTGGCTAACTGTTTCTTAATCTCCCTATCTAAATTATGTTAACATTGCTAATTAGAAAAATCCTTTATAAGCATCAATAGGTAATGGTACAGCACCAGCTTGTACAGGTTGCTGAGGAACAGGAAATAATTTATTTACCTCCGCCACTCGTTTATCTAAATCTTCTTGAGTAGGACGTTGTTGAGTGCTTTTCTCTGTTAATTGAGCAATCAAACTTGTCCATCTAGAGTCATTTTCTTGCTCAATATTAATTAAAACTTTCGGTATTTTAATTGTTTTTAATAAAGGAACAGAAGCTTCATTTTGATTACAGTAAGCCGGATTAATAAATATACACTTCCCCGGTGGCAACTTCAAAAACTGTGCTGGTTCAAATAACTTCCGTGTTTTATCCTGTTCGGAAATTGAGGTACTGCTTTTACCTCCCCCAGTGCTTTTAGATTTTTGCTTATACTTAATTTCTTCATCTCCCAGGTAAGCACTAAACAACCGCGCTGATTCTTCTTCACCTGGATTAAAAATGAACTTCGTACCGCAAGCACCCAGCATGGTTTTAGCAACCTCCTTACCGTAGTATTTCTCTAACTGTCCCATGTTCTGCCAACCCAGAATGCCGCAAAAACCCTCACTACGAGATTCGTTGAGCCATCTAAACAGGTCTGGTAGGTATAAAGAAGGCACTTCATCGAGAACAACAACTAATGGATCTTGCCTTTTTTTAGCGATCGCCTTAGCTACCGTCATGTGTAAAATACTGCATAACAGTGGACCCACAGCATCCCGTCGTTCCCTATCTAACCCAAAAATAATCATCTGCTTACCCTTGATTTCCAGAGGTAGAGTCGTCTTACCCACAAAACACCCCAAAGTATTCTTTTTCATAAACCGGGTAAACATCAAACTGGCAGTACCGGCGATACCTGCAATCGTTTTCTCAGAACCAGCAGAACTAAACAACTGACCAAAAGCAATCTTAATCCAGGGATTGAGATTAGCAGCCATTAATCTTTCTACCATGCGATCGCTACTCAAAATAGCCGCCGCTGTCATAATATCTGGATACTGAGTTTGCTTAGTCAGCATCAGGATAGCTTCGGTCAACTGGTCACCAGCAGGACCAAAAAAAGCATCCTCATTACTAGCAGCCATCATTTTGAAATTTTTGTTGATTACAGTTGCTAACTGCCTTGCTGTTTCCGCGTCCGTAGAATCTCGGAGAAAATCAAGGGGATTACACACCTCACTTTCAGGGAAACCAGGAGCGAAGATATGGACTTTATAACCCATCTTTTTGGCATAACTGGCAACTTTAGCTTGAGTTGGGTATTTAAAGTCATATAAAACAATTGGAAAACCTTGGTCAATGGCACTATAAATCATCGGGTTAATAGCAGAAAATGATTTACCGCTACCGGGCGCACCAATGACTGCCGTTCCTCTTTGTACATCTGGTATGTATAACGGTATGGGACTTCCTGGTTCTTTATCTTGAGTTTTTTTACCTGTAAATTTGTGTCTACCAATATAGAGAGTAGCACTATCACATTGAGGATTAGCTATTTGTTTGATAGCTTTCTTTTTGGCTTTAGCTTTCTCCTTTCTTCCCCCAAAATAACTGGTAGCTAATTTGCCTTTTTTCGTTCCCGATAATATTTGTAGGAAGACAAAACCGAGTAATAATCCTGTCAGCACTAACCCATTAGAAGAGAAGAGGTAATGAGTGTATTTACCAATTGGTGCTTGGGGATTTTGTAGTTCGGAAATAAAGTTGTTTGTACTCATTGTGATTATATAAATTTCAAAATGATTGATCTAAATCTAAGATTGAGAAATTTAGTATTACAGCCATTTCAAGTAGATAACTACATTTTCTTTATCTCACGCTCCAGACGCGGAGGCGCAGAGAAGAGCGCAAGAGTGTGGTTTGAAAATTTGAAAGTTGTTGTAGATGAATATTTTAAAACATATATAGTAATATGATTTGATTGCTGATAGTTTTTTTAGGCAGGTAAGAGGATTATGAAAAATTAAGTGTAACTGATTTTTTCAGAAATCAAATAGGATGCCTATATTAGTTCTGTATCAGTCATAAAAAATTATTTTTTGTTGCAATTCTCTTCTTTGTGTTCTCTGCGCCTCTGCGTGAAATAAAAAATCTATTTATGCTTTGTCACGCATCCTCTAAAAACACAAATTAGATAAAATTGTGATATCAGCACGATATATAAACTCTCATTACACATAACATCCTATCTCCACTAAAATGCAACTTCAAAAAACATTAAATTATCTAGGGAACTGTTAAAGGAGTACCAAGAAATATAGGTGATTTTTCTTGATATATGAAAAAAGGAAACGGTCCAATGAAATAAGGGGAACAACCTAAATCAAACCAACCACCTCGCCGACAAATGCGGAAGAAAATAGCTGTTGATGCAGTTCCATCACCTTCATTAATATCCCACACAGCTTGTTTAAATCCCTTACCAAAAGGATGCCTTCCTGTCGGTTCTTTTCCACCATTAAGATTGCCTAATATCCCAAACCCACCCTTTACTTGTTGAAATTTACCACTCATCCATTGAGTACCTGTGATTCCACCTGCACCTGATAATTCTATGTGAGCGCAGTTGTTAGTACATGGAATATTAAATCCAACTTGGTCACTACCACTAATCGAACGTTGTCGGTTTGATTCTACTTCCTTTAATGGCAAATCTAATTTACCAACAATACTTCCTTGGGGTACAGGTGCATTGGGAAAATTAGCGAATGTTACCTGATTTAGTCCAGGTATTTTTGATATGCTAGTATTCTGCCAATTACTAAATTGTTTAAGAGCAGTTTTTTCTATTCCAGGAATGGAAGTTAGTTTATATTGAGATAAATCAATTTCTCCTAACTCTATATCTTTTATCTGTGGTAAATCATTGATGATTTCTCCTATTGTTTGTCCATTAATATTCGTACCACCCAATATCTTTTTAATCAAATCTTGAATAGGTAATACATTTTCTACATATTCATTAACTAGAGTAGGAATGGCTTTAGTTAATTCAGGGACAGTTTGCCATTTAATCGTTTGAAAATCTGATAACTTAGTATTTACCAGAGAAATACCACTCAGTTGACCAATTGTTTGTAAACTGAAATTTTCTAAATTAAATACATTTTCAAAATCTCCCAATTCCATCACTTCATCTAAACTTTGTCCTGCTTGCCAACTTCTGATTGATTTATATCCAGGAAATTCAACATTGGGAAGTTCAACACTACCAGGACTAGAGAAAACAAAAGATTTAAATGTAATGCTTTGCCAATCAGGAACTGGTGCATTATTTATATATTTACTAGGGATAGTGTTCACTGTTGGTGTAGGAGATGCTGTTGCTGGCTGAATTCCTAAAATATAACCAAGTAAATTATGATGGCGAAAGGATATTAAGCCATGCAATAATAAACTTGTACATAAACCCAAAAACATCCAGTATTTGATATTGGATTTTAAATTAAAATGATTATTTTTTGTGCTTTGAACGAGTTGGTGATTATTTCGAGATTGAGGATTATGTAACATATTTACACCTTGATTACCTTAATTCTTAGAATGAACACCTGAAAAATAAACTTACACATTTGGGATGATCCCTAATTTACACACTTCTGACAGCAGATTGCAGATCAATGAGGTACAGAATCTAAATTAAAACCTATACACAAAGACAGTTTTACTTCTGACTCCTGAATTCTGGTGTATTTTTATCTTGTTATTTGTTTCAATCTTTAAAGCTAATTACTGACAGTTAAATGCTTACCTTTTTGAGCAGGAATACTTGATTTAGTTGATTCAGTTCCTAATTGCAATAAACGCTCAACCAGTTGAGGCGAAACTTTAACACTTTGAGCAGCACTGGTTAGATTTTTACCAGACTCTAACTCTTGAATTAGTTGTTGTAGTTTCTGCCATAAAGGATTACTAGGAGTTATCCACCCTTTTTCTGCTGCTACCTGTAATCCTTTGGTAATAGTTGTGACAATGATAGAATCTGTAGGTGGTGTTTCTTTGCGGGTGACATCAGGAGTGATAGAGATGGTACTATAGGCTGGAGTACCTTTGCTTGTTAGCACCCGAAAGTTGTAAACTTGGCGAGTCCCGGCTGAAGATTGCGTGATCACCGTCAAGTGTGCGCCATTTTTAGCAGTGGGTATTCCAGGAATATTAACCGGTTTAATTTGTCTCAGATGAATTAAACCTGCTCCTGGGTTTTGACAATTCGACCTATCAGACAAACCTTGCAAACAACCATCTACATCCATAAGTATGCGGGAAGGGTCATCTAACCACACTCGTTGAATCACCTCACCAGTTTTGTAAAAAGAGATAGATACACCATGTCCCGGCCATACCTCTACAGTTTGTAGTTGTGCTTGAGTGCCTGTGGCCTTGCTTCTGGGAATAATACGTACAGAACTTTTGGTATTAGTTAATTGTGTTCTTGGTGTCGGTAGTGCCTGAGATGGAATATTGACCAACAAAGAAGCTGTGACAGTTAGAGATAACCAGAAAAACTTGTTCATTTTCATCCTCCAGGAGACTTTCATCAATTTGTATTCGGTAGTTTAAAGTCGTAAAGAGCGATTTACTTGAACAGTAATTTGGGTATTTTGCCGGATAAACCAAATGTTGGGTCGCTTCATAATTTCTGCGATCGCTTTTTGATTTCGTTCCTCCACCTGTTTGGAAACTGCACCAAACGCTCCTTGAGCAAAAGCACCTAATAAAGAGCGATCGCCACTTCTACTGGTTTGGATGCTGCTAAACCCACCATTGGATTGAGAAATGCTACTTTGAATATCAGGTTGATTAACCACCTCCCCCACCTTGGCCAGTCCTGACATCAAACCTAATCCTGCATCCAAGCTTAAAATCTCTTTACCTTTGTCCCGATATTGATTAGCAATTAAAGGTTCTCCCTCTTTCCCCTGTATAACAATTGTTCCTGGTCGTAATGTATATTCAGTACCATCTTTGAGAATGGCAGTAACTACAGCAGTAACTCTCCCAGATGAATCAACTTCTTGAATTTCTGCACTCAAAAGTGTATTAGCAGGAATCGCTTCTTCCCCAATATTGCTTAGTAAAGGTTGGGTGAGTTTAACCACAAACTTATTTTGAATGTGAGAATTATGAGAATTAATATTTGCTGACCAGACAACAGGTGTTTCTAATATCCCAGCAGCGTGTTCTCCTACTCTTAAATACTGTTCTTCTCTGCCCTCAATAATAGCAGCTTCTTCTGGGGAATAATTGTTGCTTTCATTGAAATTAGTTACGTTATCACTTTTATCTAAACTTTTCGCACTAATTACCGGATTCCACTTAGCTTTTAGTTGTTCAATCGCCCTTTTGCTATTATCAAAATTGCTGTCATAATCTGATTCTGAGTGATTTGTAGTAACTGTTGCTAGTTCTGTTTCTAGTTGAGAATCGCGGTTATAACTCGACCTACGTCTAGGAACATAATCAGATGTGACAACATTTTGAGTCTGCGTGCTTGCTACCTCCTGTTTGTCATTTGTAATTGCTGCTGCATAATCAATTTGACCACCAGAACCAAGAGAACGTAATCTTGCTAATTCTGCTAAAGGATCAGTAGGTTCTGTAGAAGTTTTAAAAGTGGTTTCTTGTTGGGGTAATATTCTTGAAGTTACAGCAGTTTTTACTGGAGGTGAATAGCGTGCGATTGGCAATTCTTCAAGTCTTTGTGTTCTGATAATTCTTCTAGGTTGTTGTTCTCTGTTGGATGTTAATGATGTTTCCCTCCTGACAGATTTAGTAGAAATAGGTTGAGTTTTGGGCAAATTTTCAATTATCTGCTTATCCGGTTTTGCAACGGGTAATTCTTGCCTGACTCTATTTTGTTCTTTAAATGCCTCCAGTTCCTCTGCTTGTTTTTGTAATGCTAACTTGGCATAAATATCACCATCTTGTTTGGGAACTTCTTCTTCAGAAGGAGAAGTAGTAGCAACTTCTGGTATTGCTTCTTCTTTAGTTACCTTGCCATTCATCATGGGATTAAGGAACATAAAAAGTAGAATAAATCCTAATCCAAATCCTCCCCCAACTACTATTGTGCGTGACCAAGGAGAATTAACAAGTGAATGTTGTGTTTCTATTAATGCCAATTCATCTGATAATTCTACATCCGCTTCCGTTTCAGGAATAATATTTTCATGTTCAATCTCACTAATGGTATTTTCTTCTTCATCTTCTTGAAAATTGAGTAAATTATTTATCTTGTTAGGGTCAGTTTGATTTTCTAAAATCGGGTTCATAAATTCACCTATTTTATATATAGCAGTTCCCATGTTCGTCAAATACAAGGTTTTTTAGTTTTAGGGAACAGGGAACATTGTAAATTGCTATTGTTGTTTGTGTTTTAATCATTGCTTTTAGGATTTAATTAGGGTAAAATATCAATCAATATTTGTTGTTTAAAATTATTCAATTCTTACCTAAATTCAAATCCGTGATTTCGATAATTTCTAAACCTGACCTGCGAACCGAATAAATCTTATGAGCAATTTCTGTTGTTTCAGGAGGCTTTTGAGGACTTTGTATAGCTTGAACCGTCACAGTTTTATTAAAAGCTATTCCATTACCAGCATTATCATCCTTACTAAAAGTCACCAGAGTAGCAATCACATCTATCTGCCATTTTCCTTGACCTATCTTGCGTGGTTCACTAACATATCTTGGAACTAAAGAACTTTGTAAACCACCTTGAAAAACACTGGGTGGTGTAAGTTCCGCTAATTTTTTCAGAAAACTAGATCGAAAATCTTGTTCTTCACTTAATGCAAAGGCAGCTTCCCAAGCTTTTGTAGTAACTCGTGCAGTTACTTTGTTAACTTTTATACTAATACCATTATCTTGTTGAGTGATTATTTCTCCATTTTTATTTAATCTTATCAGTCCATCCCAATTGAATATTTTCACTAGAGTATCAACCACAAATTTTTTAATCACTTCTGCTGAACGGTCATCAGGTTCTAATGCTTTAACATTGATTGTATTCCCATCAGCAATCTGGACTAAAGATGGTGGCTTTTTACGAGCTAAAGTTGAGGTTGCACCATAATTAAAAACTTGTAACAGAAAAGATAAAGAACTAAAAATTAGAGACATTACAGCAACAATAGCAATGGGATTAGATACCGATTGCCCAGAACTTAAAAACTGTAATGCTTCCCTTTTTGGAATTTTAGATTTCGTGTGATTGAGCATAATTTCTCAAAATTGATAAAGTTCTTATTGATAAAATTCTTATTTGCGAATCATTGTTGTTATTCGTGACACACTAGCAGAAAGAGCAATATTACCTGCGGAGATAGCACCACTAGCTAACCATTGAGCGCCATTATTAAGCTGAGTTAGAACTGCTAGACCACCTCCAGCAGCAATTCCTGTGGCTAAAAATGGGGCAACTAAACCAATAAATGCCAAAAAAATCATCGGTTGACTAGCTTTGGCTGTAGCAATTAACTGTCCAGCTAAACCTAAAATAATGTTGAAAGAAAGTTTAGCAAGACCAACAGTAAAAAACCCTGTTAACCAACCAAAAATTGCTTTATTACCAATTGGCATTAAAGAACCTCCTACTGCTAAAGGAGCTATTAATGCAGTGAGAAGTAATGCTAGTTCTAATCCCCATTGGTAAGCATTATTTAGTGCTAATAATAAACTGGTAATAAAAGTGGTAACAACTGCACCAATTGCAGCACTAGATGCAGCAGTAAATTTATTGGCAATACTACCCACTAAACCATCACCTTCTGCTTCAGAAACTGCTTGATTAATTTTATCCAAACCTTGAGTTACCCAACTGTCTGCTGCTCCTAAATAGCTACCACCTTCTGCATCTTTAAAAATGTCAGGAAATTTAGCTTCTAAATCTGCTCTTGCTTGTTTGAGACATTGTATTCCTTCTTCATTTGATAATTGAGAAGAACGACATTCTTGAATCGCATTACCTACGGCTGTTTCTAATGCTGCTTGTCCCAGTGCTTGTTGGTAAGCTGCTCTCAAATCAGCGTCTGCTGCCGTGTACTCTAATATATAGTTATTGACACTGTTAATATATTCCCTCAGTGCCAAAGTGCTATTCGCTAGTAGAGAACCATTATTAGCAAGAAGAACAGTGACAATTAAAGGCCAAATTAATTCACTGAATGCCCTTTGTTCTTCGTCATTAATCATTTGCTTACCCCATTGCACCATGAATAATGCGAGGGTAGCAACTGCAAATAATACTCCAACTTTACACAGCGAAGCATATAATCCACCTGTAAGAGTTTGTTGCCATAGTTCATTAAAACCTTCTGCTACCAAGCTGGCACCAGCAGAGGCATTTTCAATTAAATCCCCTGCACCGAAGTTATTAGCTGCTAGTATTGTTCGACCTAACATAGCGTTATTCCTGGTAGAATAGAAGTGAAAAAAGAGTTGATTAACTCCTTGTTGAAGAATGTGATTAGTGTGAAAATTTTAGGTTCAATATATCTTATTTCTTGACATAAGCAGGGTCTAATCTACTCCAACCAGTTAACTCTAAATATTGACTGGTCATACCAGTAGTTAAAACTCTTCTGGCACGATTTTGTTCTGCTTGACTTTCAGCAATTTGATTCAGCATGAGGTTAGTTTGTTGAGCATCATGTCTTGCTTGTAAACCATCAGTACGTACTTGCCCTAACATAGAGACAATTTGAGCATTTTGAGCAGCGATCGCTTTGAGAACATCTTGTGAAGCATCCATATTTTGGGCATCTTCAGCTAACTGCTGTGCTTGTCCAACAGTTTTGTTGGTAGCATCAATTTCCGATTGAGTACGCTGTTGTCCTGCTTTCCCTAAAACACTAGCTACCGCAGCACGAGTGCTATCTCTTTCAAGTTGTTTTCCAGCTTCCACTGCACCAATAACACTGCTACTTTCTGCTGCTATTCCTCCTTTGTCTCGCAACTTATCAGCTAATATTTGACTAGCTGCTGTAGGGTCAGGTATTCCCATATTTCCTGTAGATTCTTCAATTGCTGCTTGAGCATCTTTTTGCAGATTCTCCCAACTTTCATCTACTTCTTTTTTTAGTTGATTTGCTACTTCGTTGAAATAGCCGTTTATATATCCAAATGTTTGGTTAAAGAAGTTTTCAATTTGTCCTCCCAAGTCAATTGCCAAAGCATCTTTTGGTAAAGCTATTGCTACTAAGACGCAACTTGACAAAATAGCAGTTGATATTACCTTTTTCTTGTTACTTTTCATGAGTATTTCCTGTTTAATGGTGAAAGACTAGATAAATTTAGAAAATTGGATAACAACAAATAAGTTTGATATAGGACTCCTGCTCCTCTGCTCCCCTGCACTAAAAAAGATGGGATATTTTTTATTTATATTTCCTTTATGCCACTATTTTCAATGGTTTATCAGACTTAATTTCTGAAACATGAATTTGTTTTGATTTCAGTTTCACCTGTTCTAAAATTGCATTAGCCTCCTCTGTAAGTTCTTCACCTCTAATCATCTTGATATATGTTTCTGAAAACCTGACTATTCCAGTAATAGGATCATCTTTATATTTCCTGAGATACAATGTTCTGAGTTCCTGTTCTTGAGGATTATTTGCAACAGCAGCTAAAAGACAATAAGCAGGATAATAACGACAAAAAGTAAATTTACCATTATCATCTAATAGCCATTGTGAATAAATACTTTCCTTCTTGGGAAAAAATGACTCTGTACTATTGCGCGAAATAATCTCAGTTGGATATTGAAAATACTTGATAAACGACTCAATATTACTACTTTGAATTCGACCAATAAGCCGAGTTGTCAAATTAGCGATAATCTTAGCGGCTGATTTACTTTGATAGATAGTATCTGGTTCTTGTGCTGATAAAATTACACGAATTCCAGCTTTAGCACCATTAGCACATAATCTACCAATTAATTCGGCAATTGCTTCAAATTGAAACAGAATTGGTGCTTCATCTAAAAAGAAAATAGAAGCCTTAGAACTCAAAGCGCGACGCAAAGCTGCAGCATAAGCACTTAATGATAAAATAGCTGCATCTGCTTCAGAAGAAAGAGAACGCAATGCAAATACTAACAATTTAGCATCCGTACGAAAACTGGAAGGTTGGCTAATAGATTGACCAACTCTACTATTAAGCCAAAATTTTAATCGTAACCTAATTTGGTCTAGTGCTTTTAATTGCTCCTCACTATTACTAGCAATTGAATCTAGTTTAATATAACCAGGAGAGCAATAGTTATAAAAGTCATTGAGTGTAGGCGTATCATTCCATTCTTCCGTCCCCAAACCTTTTTCTAATGCCAGTTTATAGCGTAACTTAATATCATCATCGGCAAAGAAAGTTTCAATTGCTAAGGTGATGATACTTTCAATATTACTCACCATCGTAGCATCAACACCAACAGGATTAGTACCTATCACCATTGTCATAATTGTGGATTTAAGGAAATCCTTAAAATCTGTTAATCGCTCTTTTCTTAACTCTGCTTCTAACCCCCTTAAATCTGGTAATTCAAACAGATTGTTTGTTTCACGGCTAATATCAAAATATGCCCCATCTTCCCCCATAAAATTAGTATAATCAGTAAAAGTGCTACTACCATCAGGCTTGGGATAATCAAGAGCAACAACAGGAATATCTTGAGCTAACGCAGGGGTGAGTAAACCAGCCACTAATACCGATTTACCTGCACGGGTTGTCCCAAATACTGCTAAATTTTTGTGGTGGTTGTATAAATCTAAATGAATAGGAGTACCACCTTCATCAGCAATTAATTCAAACCCTGTTTTATCCCCAGTTGCAGTTTTAATTACTGGCATTAATCCGGGGACTTCATTGGTAAAATAAGGCAATCGGCGATTAAATGGTTTACTCAATAAGTTTTGCCAGACAATAGGTAAACATTGTAACCATACTTTCCAGGCATACTCCATTTCTCGCACCACAACAGCCGGACGGAGAAAGCAGCTAGAAACATAATGACAAGCTTCATCTAATTTTTGACGTGAGGGACGGTGTACCAGAAAGACTACTGCGGTATTAATTGGTACTGCGCCTTTATAGATGGTTTCCTGTGCGGCGATCGCTTCTTCCATGTTCAAATTGGCTTTTACATCCACGCTGTTTTTTTCCGCAGATATGGCAGAGGAAACGATAGATTGTTTAGTTAGACGTTGCAGTGCTGTTTTAGCTAACCCCTCGTTAGCTCTCGTCAGTTGACAGATGATTTCTGTATCAGAAACCTTATCTCTAGCAATTAGTTCCCACAAATACCGTAATTGTGCATATTCATCCACCCAACCAATTGGTTTTTCTGTAAACGTTAATGCTCCAATGTAACGATTTTGCAAGTTTACCCAAGCTCTATCGAAGAAAGGAACTGATGCTTCTCGTTCTAAAATTAAATGACGGATGTGAAAGTCGCTATTTTGTTCTTCCCGCAGTCCATCATCATCTAAGGTTAGTAAATGCGGAATATTTGGAGGTTTGCTAGTGTTAAATTGATTCCAAATTACTCCCCACAATTCCTGAGAACCCAATGGTTTGATATTCAAACCCATTTTATTATTTAGAGTTTGTTCCCAAAGTTGATAGCCAGATGTAAAGCTATTTTTCAGTATTGATTCAATGCGTTGATGTCGCACTTCGTGAATTTGTCCAGTAAATTTATGCCAACTTTCTCTAGCGTGGAGAATTAATTTCTCCACCAAGTCTGCTGTTTTACCAGCTTCAGAAATAGCAACAGTGTAGGTACAGTAAATTCGCAAAAATTTGTTTTTCCGACTGCCTTGATTTGTTAAATCTCTAATTCGCAAACGTTCTGACCGAATTAAAAGCATCAGTTCATTACTGCGACAATTTTCTTCTAATGCTTTTAGTTCCTGTTGACGGTGATGGTCATCGGTAAACGAACCCAGATGAAAGGTTAAAGTTTCACCATAGGGTATTTCTTTGAGTCCTGCCTCTATACCTGTAAAAATTGGTAAAATTTGACTATCTGGAAGTGAAGAATGGATACCTTGACAGTCAAAGCAGAATTTAATTTGGATATCGTCTTTTCGCTTGAGGATAATTGCACCAACATCTTTTCTGCCAGCTATGGAAATACTGGCGATCGCTGCAATATGGGTTAAGTCTTCAAAAGGAGTAAGGCGTTTGGCTACAGAAATCTCTTGAGCAGAGATATTTTGTCTACCTACCTTATCTTTGGGTATTTTTTCTTTAGCTGAAAAACTTGATGTCATAATTTTTACTAAAATATAAATACAAGCCTCAAAATTAATTGAGTGCATTTTGTTTTTTTAAGATTTACCAACACAAAAAACACTATTTTAAAGTTGAGATTCGTCGTGATTTAGATATCTTTTTTTGAGTTGATGTTATTATCTTTGGTTCATGAATCAGAGAATAAAAACGTTTATACCCTCTGGTAACTCTGGGTACTGTGAGAAACTTTGATAACCAGGTTTTATTACTGGTAAGAGTCCACCAAGTTGCACATCCCCAAGCTGTAACTAACCCAGTCACTAACAAAGAAGTTTGAAAAGTTAGCTTACAGATCAAGTAAGTTATCAAAGCAATAGCTGTCCAAGGAAAAAATTGATCTGCTGGAAAAGGTCCAATTCTCGGTTGTTCCCCTAAAACTCGGTTAACTGTTCTAAATTCTTTGCGCTTCATCATCTCTGTTAGTTGAGGTTTTTAAACGTGCGAATTTGACCTAAACCGCTTTTATCAAACTGAGAAAAAAGCTGTGTAGTCGAAAATGTTTAACTTATCCAAGAGTGATATAAGTTGTTTAAAAACGAGCGCCCGTTACGAATATCCAGAAACCACTCTACTGAAAAATCAGAGAATTTAAGACCTGTTTTTTTGAGCTAATTACACTGCATTACCAGTAATCAAACCTGTGAGAATATCACCTACTACAATAGTAACACTGATGATTAAAGGAGTTCTGGCTAAATTCTGCCAATCTTCATCATTTCTGGCAGCATTGACAATTCTCACCAATGAAATACCAAGATACAACAAAAACAATGCTCTCAGAACATTAAAAAATAGTGTAACAGCATCAGCAGGAATACCTGCAAAAGCTCCTGTCATCCATGTTTGTGCGCCATTAAAAAATTGTGCATTAGCTGATGTGGTGGTAATATCAAAGGTGAAAATTATACAGATAATACCAACTAAAATTCCATAAACATTGATTCCCCAACGACGTTGCAATTTTTCAAATTTAGTCAGCAACTTATTGGCTAAATTAGGAACTGCGGCGATGATGGCAGTTAGCAGAATTAGAACAGACATTAGCAGGTGATTAATGGATGTATTTGCCAAGACTAATGCTGTTGCTGCTGCTACTAATAAAAAAATTGAACTTTTTTTATCAACTGTGCGATTCTGAGAACCCGTTGGACAAACTTCAATTGTCTGTTGTTTGGGAATTTGGTAATTACTGCAATCAGGATGATTGTGTATTCTCATGTCTCGATATTTTATAAATGCCTACGAATAAGCATCATTTTCTCCTATCTTACTGCTTACAGTCAGCTATCAAATTTCGTAATTGCAGATATAAGATTGTGTCTACTTTTTTTCAACACTTGTTTCTAAAACATTGGTATAAAAATTATTACAACATCTATCAATTGATATAAGAAATTAGCTGCAAGTTAAGTAAGTCGGCACGATAAAATCAATATACATTTTGTTTCTTAAGACCCTGAAATAACCTATTTATCAGGTATTTGTTGAATGAACTCCTGCCATCTCCCTAATTCGATTTGCCCAGGTTTGAGACAAGGTTGAAATTTCCAGACGACTAGAATCACTTGCCCAAGTCTCCAACCAATGGGTATGCCATCGAGACAATTGACGTTGCATTTGAGCCAGTTCAAACGCACTGTCCACATCTAAATCAATCGCTGTCAGTTCTAAAAATACTTTACTTTCTCTAACAATCCCAAGTACCGCTTCCCCATTAACCCCACCCAAACTGAGAGATGCCATTTGTAGAAAGTTCTGTGCCAATCGTTCAAGACGTATAGAAAGACGATAGCACCGAAACGCAATTTGTTCTACAGTCAAGTTATTCATACACCTCCTAATCAAGCCAGTCAAATGGTAATGGTCATGCATTATTTTTTATTAAATTATCATACCAACTTTGGGAGAGCCAAAAAAATTTTGTAAATACTATACATAACAAAAACTCAATGTTTACATATGGTCTCTCCGGCGAGAGGTATATATCACTGTGAGTGATTTCAGGTTAACAATCTATCCCAATTAAGTTAGCAATGGTTACTAATTTGCCAAAAGTAGATGAAATTAAATCACCAAATATTTGCCAGGGAAAATTCTTGACACCATTCCAGCGTCAACTACTACAAAAAAATCTGGAACAGGATTTACCTGAATTATCCCGCCAGCGTATCCAAATTATGTTGTTGGCAGATGAGGGGAAAACTCAAACACAAATTCGCAAAGAATTAGGATGTTGTCCAGCAACAGCAAGACATTGGATACATATAGCTCGTAGTGGGATGGCACACCAATGGAATTCATCGCCTATTGGTCGTCCTAAAATCGTCAATGAGCAATATTTAGAGCGGTTACAACAACTAATTAATCATAGTCCCCGTGAGTTTGGTTACAGTTTTGAAAAGTGCTTCATTAAAAACCAGCAATTAGAACAACGGGTAGCTGAATTAGAAAAATCACTAGAAGAAGCGAATCAAAGCAGGTGGCACAACACATTTTCTAAACAAGCTGCAAATTTGGTTAATTCAGAGTTAGAAAAAACAATTGCACCATTGATGTCAGAAGTTGAACGATTAAATGCGGTAGTAGCATTTCAGGAACAAGAACTAGCGCAACTGCAAAATGTTAATGATATGTAACAAGCTGAGTTAAAGAAGTTTGTTAATTTGGTTAATGAAACTGATGAAATTAATTTAAGTCAAGCAGAAATTGTCGAACAATTTTGATTCGCACAGGGGCGACCCTCAATCCGCTCAAAATATAAATATTACAGAAGGTATACAGCAGATTTGGAGTAAATGAGGTACAAATTTTAGGGACAAAACCTTATACTAAAAAACTTTCAAGCCTGTTCCCTGCTGTAACTAACCATGAGTGAAGTTAAGTCTAATAGTACACTACGTCGGGGAAGAATCTTCCCATAAATTCAGTGGACCCAAGAATAGAAAGCTCAATGGCAAGCTGAACGCGAAAAATTGTACCAACGCTGTAAATTTGGTGATGATGAATTATTCACCAAATATATCTATATTACCAATTGCATACTCCGATGAATCTATAGTAGAAGATGGTAAACCCTGAAGTTCAGCTTTATTCCTCATACTTTCCACTTTATCTGCTTCTCGAATAGCTAATGGATTAATTTGTTGACGTTCTGCTAACAGCGTCGCCACAGAAATTTCCAATGGTGGTAATTTACCATTGCTAGGAACAGGTATATCTTCTGGAAACATTTGACAAAAAGTAGTAGCCGCCGCCCTCTCAACAATAGTCTGAATTTCCGCACCTACACAGCGATTAGTTTCTTTAAGTATTCGTCGCCATTCCTCTTGACTATAAGGATCAATGCTACCAGAAACATCACTACTAAATCTATCATCAAATCTCGCACAGTGAAGTTTAAAAATACTGTGTCTTTCCCCATAATTAGGCAAGTCAACTTTATAAATATAGTCAAATCTTCCTGCCCTAGTTAATTCTGGTGGTAGCCATTCTAAACGATTGACACTAGCAATTACAATTACATCACTGGTACGTTCTTGCATCCAAGTGAGTAACTGACCTGCTAACCTTCTAGCTATATCATCATCTCCAGCAAAACCTTTATCAAAATCATCAAAATACAAAACCACTTCATTGAGACGGTCTGCTAATTTTAGTAGTTGTTTTAATTTTATTTCTGCTTCATTACCATAACTTCTCACATTACCCCAATCTACTAAAATCAAGGGAATACCTAAAATTTGTGAGCATACTTTAGCTGAATGAGATTTACCCGTACCTGGAGGACCTACCAGCATTATACCTTTAGGAACTCTGAGTTTGTAGACTTTGGCAAGAGGACTAAACAATCTTTTGAATTTCTTAAAAGCCTCTTGCATCAAATCTAGTCCTCCCAAGGGAACTTCGGAAGTAGGGATAAATTCAATTCCATAAAGTTTATTGAGCAAATTTATTTTATAATCTAGTAGTTCTTTAGCTATAGAGTCTGCACTTTTTTCATCATGGAAATCAATTGATTTTAGTCCTTTGATTAAGTCGGAAATGTATAACCCAATTCCACTACGGACAATTTTCTTTTTATCCATCTCGCTCAATGTTAGTGGTAAAATTCCATGCAGTTCTTCATTGAGAGTTACAGTAATTTCTGAGATATCTGGCAATTCTTGAGTAATGACAGGAATTTGAGCAGCAAGTTCTGGGTGTAAGTTAGCTTGAGAACCTAAAAGAATAGCAGATTTGATTTTACCAGGAGCAGATGGAGAAAAAGAAAGATTGAGTAAATTCGATTTAACCCACTCAGATAGTAGAAAGAATTGGGTTTCTTGGGCTACATTGGTACTAATCCAAGGGTAAATATTTTCGATAATTAATATTCCTTCTCCCTGAAAAGACTCCCAAAATTTCAAGATTCTAAATTGGTCTTTTAATTCTTTAATTGGTACAGGAGTATAGTCTTCAAAATCCTTAAAATTTAAATCTACATTATTAACACATTCAACTTCTTTGATTATTTCCTGTCCTAAATTCCACAAGTAGCATTTAATTCCTAGCACTGAACAATATTGGCAAATATAGCGAATCATTCTGTATCTTTCTTGGGTTGGCGATTCCAAAATAATTACAGGTTCTTTACGTTTGATTAATTGTGGCAACTTGTTTAAAAAATCTGATGACATCTTGTTTATTTATAAGATATGTATTTCGATAAATTTTGATAGCATCTATAAGTCATGAATTATACTGTAAAATTTTAAACGGTATTTAATTTTATAGCTAGTATAAAAATGTGGAATTTATTATATCAATTGATATATATTCGTGAATATTCAAAAATAGATTAATTTATAGATTTCTGTATAAAAATGTAATTGTAAGATAGATGCGTTATTATTTATCTTCAATAATTAATGGCGAAAAAATCAATTCCGGTTTATCCTATTGTTTTAATTCCCAACTTTGCTGAACATCAAAATTTTGCTCCTTTGATTAAAGCAAATGGTAGTGGTAGTGTTACCGTGGGTGCTGCTGAAGAACGGTTTGGGCAAGTGCTGAAATATTATTTTGGTAATTGGGTATTTCCCCAACAAGAAATGCTACCAAATGGTCATGACCGTCCTTACACAGCAGATTTTGTAATTGTAGAACCAAATACTGAGCTACATCTTGATATTGAAGTGGACGAAAGTCATTGTTTTTCTACAGGAGTACCTACCCATTGTATTGGTGATGATGATTATAGAAATCTGTGTTTTCTTAAAGCTGGGTGGGTAATAATACGGTTTGCCGAAGAACAAGTAGTTAGTCAACCAGAACGCTGTTGTCGCTTTATTGGTAATGTGGTAGCAAAGTTAAGTGGAAATGTATCATTTAGTTATCAGTTCGTAGATATTGCCCCACTAACTCCTGTCAAGCAATGGTCAAGGAAACAAGCAGCTTCTTTGAAGAAAAACAACTATCGTCAAGGCTACTTGTCAGTTGATCGGTGATCATAGTACATAAGATGAGTATTTCTAAATGTTTCTGGATCAAAAAATGTGACCCACGGGTCACAAAATGCAATTAAACACTTTTAAACTCTTGTGGATGAGCGGTTTTATATCCTGTCCGGTTAACCATGAATAACCCAATCTCAGTCTAACCCAACCCAGAACAGGTGAAAGCTTGTTTGGGGCGCGAGTTGGAATCATATTTTTCAATAAATTTTCTATGAATCAATGGTAAATCTCCGTCCACGTCAAAATAGAGCGATGGAAATTTTAGACCCAGAGATTTGAGAAAAGGTCAAACAAATCATCCATAAGTTATTAGGAGGCGTATGAATAACTGGACTGTAGAACAAATTGCGTTTCGATGCGAGCGCCTTTCTGTACGTCTTGAAAGATTGGCACAGAACTTTCTACAAATGGCATCTCTCAGTTTGGATGGGGTTAATGGGGAAGCGGTACTTGAAATTGTTAGAGAAAGTAAAGTATTTTTAGAACTGACAGCTATTGATTTAGATGTGGACAGTGCCTTTGAACTGGCTCAAATGCAACGTCAATTGTCTCGATGGCATATTCATTGGTTGTCAACTTGGGCAAGTGATTCTAGTCGTCTGGAAATTTCAACCTTGTCTCAAACCTGGGCAAATCGAATTAGGGAAATGGCAGGAGTTCTGGTTTAATTTTATGCAAGAAGTAATTAAGCAAATCAAAAACAGATACAAAGTTGACTTACAATCTCAGGATATCAACTATCAATTGTGGAGATTGGATGATACAGAATACATAAAATTACAAAAAAATAGTTTATCAATTGCAAATAATTTTGATTTACATAAGCATCTTTATTTATCTAGAGAAGAACAAAATGATAAACTTAACTTAGCAGAACTATTGACAATTTTAGAATGTTTATTAGGTGAAAGTAGCGATTTGTATGATAAATATAAAGGAGCTTTTTATTTTCCAACATTACTTGTTGTTATTAAAACCAGTGGAACATTCTACTACTTGATGGATATTTATGATCATCGCGGTTGGCTGTATTTTCGGCTGTATAGAATTGTTGACCATAATTACATAAATAGACAAGACCCCCAAATATTGCGAGAAACATTTAGCGAGGAATTTACTCAACAAGAAATTAACTATTTTTTATTTTATTTTTACGGTTATTTAATAGGATGCTTTCGGACGTTTCAGAAGTTTAATTCTGTCAAACCATTTTTGAAGAGAATTGATTCTAATCTAATATTGTATGGTTACAAAGGCCAAGATTTTTTTGAAAAGCACTGCGACTCCGAAGAAAATTATCAAGCAGAAATTGAATCTTTTGAAAAGATTTACGGGAATTCCTTGGACAAAATTGATGTAAATGCAATTTTGCAAACAATTACCAGTGAATACAGTGAAATGTAGTACAATCAGATATAGATATGATAGCAATGTTATAAATTACAGAACAATCAGGTACAGCAAGTTTAAACACAGACATCAATTTATTTTCATTTCTGTCTCTTGCTGTTAACACTATAATGATATTCTAAAAGTTAATAGTTCCCTGGTACATCTACACCTGATACCTAAAAATGGTGTCAATTATTAATACTATGTCTAATTTTTACATTGATAACACTCAACTAAAAACCCAACTCACTAAAAAATACTTCGATTTATCTCCTGCTATCCAAAAGATTATTCAGTTATTTTCGGTAATCTATGCACCAGTAGATAAAAATTCATTTATCAATTGTCTCAGTGAAACTGCTGCATTAGATGAAAACAATAAACCTTGGAATACTAAAACTCTTAGTCTTCAAATTGATAAATTGATAAAAGCAGGTTTGTTAGTCAAGGAAAGTAAATCTAGTCCCGAATGCCATCCCCTCCTGACAGAAATTGCTACTCGTCATGCTGTAGAAACGGGAAAATTTGAACTCTTAGTAAAAGCTGTAAATGAAAAATTTCCTGTACATAGTTACGGAAGTATACGGATTTTTCGTAATCTAAGCCAATGTATAAGAGAAATCCGTATTGGTCTTTACCGCAAAGACCTAAGTTTTATTAATAGTCAAATTGAAAATTACCATAAGCACTGTAATAGCAAAGAAAAAATAGTTATAGAAAATATCTTTGAACAGATATGCAATAATCCATTTGATGAACATTGGTTTAGCACTCTACCACAAGAATTATTTATCCTTTGTATATCTAGTATTTTCCAAATTTCACTCTTAAAATTATCTGATTCTGAAGATGCGTTAATACTATTGGCAGATAAATGTGATGAACCTGAAAAATATATCTCAGATTATTTGCTTTTGATGTTGGCAGAACAATATTTCTTACGTGGTGATACGGAAGATGCACAGGATAGTTTGAAAGAGATATCAGAAGAATCTCAAAATAACGCCGCTATTGGTTGGGGTTGGTCAAATTTTTTGCGGGGTGAGAACGAGAAAGCTATTAAATATTATACAGATGCCCTAAAATCTTTGAAAAAAGCCACAGGCAAACGCCAAATATATTTTAATACAATTGCTGGCTTATTCTTTATTTTAGCACTGTTGAAAGATGGTTCGCCAGAACGCCTCAAAGAAGCAGAAGATTATACCAATATAATGATTCGGCAATCAGATCATTTTCTTAATTTAGTTTATATGGGACTGAGCATTATATTGCAAGTCCAGCAAGGTGATATTACCAAAAAAGAATTAATAGTTAATGCTCCCATTCCTCCCTTAGAAAAAGAAAATAGTTTAGAAACATTCTTTCTTTCCCTATGTCTGTACTGGATGGATATGGACAGTGCAAAAAGAAGATTACCTGATTTATTAGAACCATTATATCGGAGAGCGATCGCATCCGGTCATCACTGGTTAGCAATGGAAACCGCAGAACTCCTATCCCGACTCAAACCCAGCAGCAACTACAAACAACAAGCACAAGCACTACGAGAAGACAACGAAGTTGAAACCATCATAGACATAATCGAACCCCAAGAATCTTGGGAAATGTGCCTTAATGCCCTAGCAAACCTGCAAAAAGAAGACCCAACACCCACAAAACCCCAATCAGAACTGCGTTTAGCATGGTTTATTACCTTCTATCCTAGCCAATGTGGCCTGCAACCCAAAGAACAAAAAATTAATGCCAAAGGACAATGGAGTAAAGGTCGTCCCATTGCCCTTAAAAATCTGAGTAATAATTTAAATGAGTATGATTATCTTACTTACCAAGATATTCGGGCTTGTAATTGTATTGAAACTTATGGCGAAGGCTATTATGGCAAAGTTAACTATCGCTTCAATGACAAAGCCATCCTCGCATTAATTGGACATCCCTTAGTTTTTTGGGAAGATACCCCTAATATTCGCGTAGAAATAGTCAAAGGAGAACCAGAACTACTCGTTAAAAAAGAAAAACAAGGTCGTCTCACCTTAGAATTTTCACCCAAATTAACATCACAAAATATCATCAATATCAAAGAAACACCCACCCGCATTAAAGTCATTGAAATTACACCTGAACACAGACGTATAGGCGAAATTCTAGGTAGAGAAAATAAATTAAACGTCCCCATCATTGCCGAGAAAAAAGTTTTAGCAGCCATCAACGCCGTTTCCGGTATTGTCACCGTTCATTCTGACATTGGTGGAGGAGTAGAAGGTGCAGAAGAAGTAACCGCCCAAACACTACCCCACATTCATCTTTTACCTGCTAATTCTGGTTTAAAAATTACCCTGTTATCACGTCCCTTTGCCCAAGGTGGACCATATTTCCGTCCCGGTGCAGGTGGAGAAACAGTCATTGCTGAAATTGAAGGTAAACGTCTACAAACTAGAAGAAACTTATCAGAAGAAAAACAACTTGCCCAAACTGCCATTCAAGCTTGTCCCACCCTCAGCACAGAAGAAGAAGATAATGAATGGTTAATAGAAAACCCAGAGGACTGTTTAGAACTACTTTTAGAACTGCAAGCATTAGGAAACAGCGTAGTTATTGAATGGCCAGAAGGGGAAAAACTGCGGGTTAGTCATAATGCAGACTTGAAAGATTTTAACTTATCAATTCAACGTCAACAAGATTGGTTTGCTGCTACTGGTGAATTGAAATTAAGTAGACATCTCCGAAAACTATCTAACCTTCACCACAACTGCTTTTGAGGAAATGAAGGTTAAGTGCAAAGATACTCAGATTATACGCTATAATCAGTGCTGAAGATGCCTGCTATTGGGAATTAGCCAAAAAATAGCACCTCTGAAATTGGATTTTATGCAGGAAACTTGCAATTTGCTATAGCTACAAAATAACAGTACCAATACGCAATCTTACAAGTCCACAAATAGTCATAATTATTTGTTCATATTTCTGGGTATTTAATCTAAATCTTTCTTGGGCAACTCTAAATATCTTGACTAAACGAATTAAATGTTCAACAAAAATTCTTTCCGACGCTAGTTCTTTATTTCTGGACTTTTGTTCAGGCGTTAATTCTTGTTTTTTCGGTTTTTTCTGAGGGGTTTTAATTGACTCTTCTCCTTCATAAGCTTTATCCCCATTAAACCTTTGTTTGGTCTCAAATTCCTGGGAGGTTTCACGAAATAAGCTGATATCACTTTTGGGACCTGGTTTACCAGCCTTTACATCTACAATATCTTTACCATTTGGTAGGACAATTAGCTGGTTTTTTCTAGTATGAGTTTTCTTTTTACCTGAGTAATACTTTTTTTGTGTCTCATGCTCTGAAGGTCTTTCTATAGGCTGTTCATAGCTATCCACGATTAACTCAAACTCCGTTAACAGTTCTTTAACAATTTCGTGGTCATTGGAGTTTTTTTTACTTGTGATATTAAACTTGGTGGTAATAATTCTCCCAGGAGTGGCAACCAATAGTTAAACGTATCATTTGCCGTTGTCTCACTTACGCCAAATTGAATGCCCAGTAACTGAAATGTTGTCAAATGACGTAAATATGTTAATGTTAAAATTATTTGCGACTCTGGGGTTAATTTTGGCTTGCGTCCACCTCCTCCCAGAATGAGTCTGACTTTTTTAGATTCTGCCAATTCTTTTTTATTATTATGTAGCTCTATTGCTTTCTCTATAAGTTGCTTTAGCTGTTCATAATGCAGTCCTAATAACCGTTGTGATTCTTCAGGATTGTGATGAATATACTCAACTATGTTGCTCATAATCTCAGGGTAGATGCACGATTTTACCTTGTTATACCATAATTTGATTCTTTTTCGGAGATGTCTAGTGAAGATTTAGTATTAGATATGCAGCAACTTCTAGAATTATTAGAAAAAACTCCCAGTAGGTTTATTCCTCTTGGTGATGGTCAATTTTTAGCTTTAACCCAAGCCTTTCGTAAACGTTTGGATGAGTTACGACTGTTTTCCGAAAAACATGGTAAAGGGATGCGTTTTCACCCCTTAGCGACATTGGGGTTAGAAGATTTTGTAGATGAAGTTGGGAAACTAAAAGCAGATAAACATTGGAAAGAACATATCAAGAAACTCAAAGAAGTACAAGACCTTAAACCAGAACTTCCATCTACATTTCAAGCCGAATTACGAGATTATCAAATGGAAGGTTTTTGTTGGTTAGCACGTTTAGCACATTGGGGTGTAGGTGCTTGTTTAGCTGACCAAATGGGACTGGGTAAAACGGTGCAAGCATTAGCTGTTATCCTTAGAAATGCCCATCATAGACCGACTCTAATAATTGCCCCGACTTCCGTTTGTATGAATTGGGTAAGTGAAGCAGAGAAATTTGCCCCAACTTTGAATGTAATTCAATTTACAGGTTCTAACCGCCAAAAATTACTGGATGGCTTACAACCATTGGATATGTTGGTTTGTAGTTATGGTTTATTGCAGCAGGATGAAGTAGCACAAATGCTGTCTGGGGTGCAGTGGCAAACCATTGTTCTAGATGAGGCACAGGCTATCAAAAATATGTCTACTAAACGTTCCCAGGCGGCTATGAATTTGAAAGCTAATTTTAAATTATTGACTACTGGGACACCGATTGAAAATCATCTAGGTGAGTTGTGGAATTTGTTCCGATTTATTAATCCTGGTTTATTGGGTTCTTTTGAAAGTTTTAATCAACGTTTTGCAAATCCTATTGAAAGATATCAAGATAAACAAGCACGAAATAAACTCAAAAAACTAATTCAACCATTTCTATTAAGACGTACAAAAAATCAGGTGTTGGAAGAGTTACCTTCTCGCACAGAAATTTTGCTTCATGTGGAGTTGAGTAAAGAGGAAAAGGCATTTTATGAGGCTTTGCGTCGTCAAGCTATATCTAAATTGAGTGAAAGTGATGCGGATGCAGGACAAAAACATTTGCAAGTTTTAGCAGAGATTATGAGGTTGCGTCGCGCTTGCTGTAATCCTAGTTTGGTGATGCCTGATACTGAGTTATCTAGTTCTAAGTTGCAACTTTTTGGTCAGGTGTTGGGTGAACTACTGGAAAATCGCCATAAGGCTTTGGTGTTTAGTCAGTTTGTAGATCATTTGCATATTATCCGCAATTACTTGGATGAGCAAGGTATTAAATATCAATATTTAGATGGTAGTACCCCAATGAATGAACGGAAAAAAAGTGTGGATGCGTTTCAAGCTGGGGAGGGGGATGTGTTTCTGATTAGTTTGAAGGCTGGGGGTACAGGACTGAATCTAACTGCGGCTGACTATGTTATTCATACAGACCCTTGGTGGAATCCGGCGGTGGAAGACCAGGCTTCTGACCGCGCCCACCGCATTGGCCAACAACGCCCGGTGACGATTTATAGGTTGGTAGCAAAGGACACTATTGAGGATAAGATTGTGGAGTTGCATCACCATAAGCGGGATTTGGCGGATAGTTTGCTGGAGGGTTCTGATATGAGTGGGAAGATATCAACGGAGGCTTTGTTACAATTGATTCATGAAGGTTAGGTTTTTAGGTGTTAGGCGATGGTAGTGGGAAGTGGGGAGGGCGATTGGCTACGCCAGTGCCGCAGGCGATCGCTTGCAAACCCCCAACCCTTAATCCTCAGTTATAGATCACTCAGGAATAATAGATGAGATAGGAATAGTAGAAAAAATTAAAAAGATATTCTCAATAGATAGTAGAGATGTCCTCCTCTCTCTGCCTTTCTTTGTCATGAGACTTATTTCATAAGAGATACCTCTGTTAATAATATCCCAATTACAATTTAGAGACCTAATTTTATTAAAGGTGTGTTCACATTTAACGCGATCAATGCTTTTGCAAACATTAATTGATCTACTGGAGGTATCTATGACAATGTCTGACCACACCCCACAGGATTGGAATCCGCGAGACCCAGCAGTATTAGCCGATCAGCTTCACGCCTACGACGAGCTGCGCGAGCGGTGTCCCGTTGCTTACAGCGATGCAATGCACTGGTCACTCTTTTGCCACGCGGATGTTGTCGCAGTGCTGGATGACCCGGACACTTTTATCAATGCCTCGCTGCATCGTGCTATTCCGAATGCCATGAATGGAGCCGAACACACGAAATACCGCGAAATCCTAGCACCCTACTTTTCAGCCTCCGAGATGGCATCGATTGAACCCAAGTGTCGAGAAATCGCTACGAATGTAATGGAGGCGATCAAGATGCCAGGTACAACTGATGCAGTGGCAGACATTGCCGAGCCGATCGCCTTCCGAACGATGTGTGCGTTTCTTGGCTGGCCACAGACAACGTGGGAACGCGTCCGCAACTGGAGTCACGGCAATCAGGCGGCGACTTTCCACCACGATCATGAGGCTGCGCGTGCGATCGCAGTGGAGTACGAGGCAATTGTTACCGAGGCAATCGAGGATCATCGTCGTCAGGACATCCGGGACGATGTTACCGGTCGGCTGATGATGACCGAGGTAAACGGTCACCGCTGGAGCAACGAGGATATCATCGCGGTGCTGCGGAATTGGATAGCAGGGCATGGCACCGTCGCCGCAGCAATCGGCATTGTCATTGCCCATCTAGCAGAAAACCAGAACCTCCAACACCGTCTGCGCGAACAGCCACAGCTAATTCCCGCCGCCATCAATGAAATTCCTCGAATGGACGGTCCATTGGTTGCCAACACCCGAGTAACAACGCGGGAAGCCACGATCAACGGCCGTACGATTCCCGCAGGTGAGCGGATCTCGCTGATGTGGATCGCCGCTAACCGAGATCCGCGAGCGTTCAACGCCCCGGATGAAATCCATCTCGACCGCGAACAGCAAGCCAATTTGCTTTACGGCGGGGGTATCCACTACTGTCTGGGAGCGCCTCTCGCTCAACTGGAGTTGCGCGTTACTGTCGAAACGCTGCTCGCCCACACCGCAGAGATATCGCTTGCCTCAAACGAGACCCTAGAGCGCGAAACCTTCCCTGGCAACGGGTTTGTCACTCTACCAGTGCGTATTCGCTAAAGTTTGTTATTTCAAGTTTAGACGCTATAGATACTGCGGAAAGACCTATTTGGGTTGACACACTCCCCGCCCTAGAAGCGCGAAGATTCTGGGTTCAAACAACAGTTGCAGGAATCCCCGTCTTACACTGTCTCGCCCAACAGACAATGCCCTGTTTGTACTATTCTATCAAAAAGTCGCCCTAGAAGCTTGCCTGTGGGCAAACAGGGGCGAGGAGCTTTCAACCCATGTTTTTGCTAAATATTGACCTGATCAATTTGGAGAAAACTGGTAAATTCAAAGCTTTCTATAACCCACATTCCGCACTCCAATTCAAACCATAAGTTTTAATGTTTTAATTGACCGTCAATGTAGTTTGATTATGCTACTTTTTGAAGTGCAAAATGTGGGATTTAACACAATAATTAGAACTGTGAATTTAACCAGCCTAAAAAATCGCCCGTCTTGACAAAATATCTTTGTATACCTGCTTCCTGCAATATTCCTTTAATCTCTTTTGTACCAAAATCTTTAGAATTTCCACTCAATAGAACTTTCTGATTATTTAAAGATGTTTTGGCATGATCAAGAATACAATGTAAAATTAAATTATCTGTAGGATCAGTAATAAGTACATTTTCCAGACTTGTACTGAGTATATCTGGTTTTAATTGTATGAATTCTACATAATTTTTAGCCCATTCTAAAACTTCAAACAGACGAATATTAATATTATTAGCCATTTTTTCGTTATTATATTTTGCATTTTGAAGAGATTTCATAATTTCTACAGAGTATTCAGAATTCGTATTTCCTCTTAGTTCACTTATTTCTCTTTCTAAGTTAACTTGAAAACGATTTCTCCTTGTACGTTCATCTTCCAAAACCGAAAGAGATTCCATACAACAAATTGCCGGAGTGACAATTTCTATTAACGACATTTTTTCAGGAGAAGTAGAATATACTAACTCTTCAGCTTCTTGCTCTTGATTCTTCGCAAACTCAATAAAAAAATTAGTTTCTATATAAAGCGTAATCATTCAATTTTCTAACCTTTATTGTGCTGCATCTGCTAGATTTTCTACAAATCCTATTTGCTGTAATTCTTGTAACTTGGGGGGATTTTCTGTTTTCCAATGATAAGCTAAATCTCTTAACCATCCTTCAACTAATGTTTCTAGATAATATTCAAAAATCCTTTTTTTACTAAATTCTAGATCATATTCAGATAAAACTTCATGCGTTGGGAAGATGTAGACATTTTCTAACGTTTCACCATCCCATTGAAAGATTTTAATTTCTTCACGGGTAGCTGTCATAGCATAGGGAATTATCACTCTGTTATGTTCATACTCAAATTTGAGGATATTTTCGATTTTAGCGGTAATATCCTCTACAATATCCCTAGCTCTAACTTTTGATACTAGCAGTTTATTTCCGTTTTTATCCCAAGCGGTAATATCTGATAGTTCTATTGTTGTGTCACTCAGTTTTGTACTGTCCATTCTTTTTATCCTTGTGACATTGAAGATTATAATATTGTTATTATAAATGGCGATCGCTTTGGGAAATATAGTTTTATAACAAAATCGAGCGAGCTAAAACCATCGAGATAAAGTATCGGAGCAAGGCGTAAATATTTTATCGTGCTTTAGACGATGGATGTAGGGGAGCGGCTTGCCCCTTTAGGGGCAGTTATACTACAATAGCTTTAACAGGAATGGTAAACAACCTGTATAAAAACCTAACTGCCTAACGGCAATCTGTACCTTGACAATTGAAGATATGGGGTTCTATTCCATAGTTCTAGTTCCTAACCAGGAATAGGTAAAATCTTCATGGGGGCTGGACGAAACAGAATTTAAACTCAAACAAAACTTGGAGTAATCCAACTACCTCCGGGCAGGGGGAAAGTAACGCTTAGGAGCCAGTGCGTTGGGCGGGTTTCCCGACTTGAAGCAACTGGCGTGGAGAGAACCACCTCTGGGTTAGACACCGCAAGGGATCTAAGCTAAGTGGACTCGTTGAACTAAGAATCTGCGCTCCTTTAGGACGCAGAGTGTCAATATTCATCAGCCTTAATTCCTTATCTTCTGGCTGTTGCGACTCCGGTTTTCGTAGCACTAGCCATACTGCACGACGTGGTGTGAGACAAAGTTTTTTGGGTTGAGTGACTTTTGGTAAAGACTTAACTAAATGGCGTTTTCGTGGCTTAATTCCTTGGGCTGTACGGATACGTCGTGTGTAACGAGCTACAGTATCATAACTCCCTTTGTAACCCTGCTGTTGAATCTCTGCAAACAAGACTAAGGCTTCGTGACAACCTTCATTCTAGCGTCTAAAGATATATTCCTGGTAAGGGACTAGGATGCTTCGACCTCGGCTTCTTCGTCCAGTTGTTTCTGGGAAGGTAGGAGTACGTAAATAGCGAAATACACTTGTTACACCAATACCAACTTGACGAGCTATAGCTTTTGCATTCCAACCTTCTTCGGATGAGACGTGAGCATTCTTGCTGTTTCAGGTAAAAGAATCTTTCATCTTGTTGCTACTGTCGTGCCATTATCACACGCATTTCAGCTTCACGGTCGTGAATGACATCTCCACTAACATCCACTATCACACTATGAATTTTGCCCGTAAACTTGAAGGGTGGTTCATAATCGGGTGTTACAGGCGCACCAGGGGCTATCCCACAGATCACACCACTGGTCAGACCTAGTGCTAAGGGAGTAGTTACAGGAACATTCGCTTGCCCAACTAATTTCCCATCAATATAAAGTCGGGCATGACCTGGCGATCCTTTCCCCTTCGCTAAATCTGGCTGACCCGTCACTTTAAACTCAAAACGTAACTGGTGCCGACCCTCCGAGATTAACGACTCAGACTCGACATGGTAGAGCGATCGCCCTACATAATTATGAACCCAGTGCAGTTTAGCATCTTTGACATAGAAGGAGTAGCCACTATCATTACCACCGTGAGCAAGTAATACTCCTTGTGCGCCACCTGTGGGAATTTCTACATCTGCTGTAATACTGTGGGAACGATTGAGCAACTTAACAGCACAATTAGCTGGTATTGGCTGAGTATCAGGATAGTAAGTATAGCAGCTACGATTGACAGCAATCTGAGGACGTTCTTGTGCTAATCGTTGTACACCCCTGCCATCCACAGGTAACACATTATATTTACCCGCCTCTACATACCAAGTGGCAATCATCTCAATCAACTTGGGGCGGTTGTCTGTAGCAATGTTGTGATTTTCGGCAAAATCCTGAGCAACGTGATACAGTTCCCAATGATGAGTATCTAACTCTGTCAAAGTTTCCGCCGAGATAGGCGCACCAAAAAACCCATCTGCTTCTGTAAATGAGGGGCCAGGCCAAGGACAAACAGCCCGCCAACCATCATGGTAAAGCGAACGATGTCCCATCATCTCAAAATATTGCGTCAAGTGCTTAGTGGGTGCATTACTATTATTAAAAGTATGGGCAAAGCTGACACCTTCAATGGGGGATTGAGTGACACCCCTAATAGTTGTTGGTGGTTCGATTTCTAATAATTCAAGTACCGTTGGTACTAAGTCAATGGCGTGGGCATACTGAGTACGGATTTCACCTTTTGCCTCAATACCTTGAGTCCAATGAACTATCAACGGGTCACTGATACCACCCCGATAAGTTTCCCGTTTCCAGCGACGAAAAGGTGTATTACCTGCCCAAGTCCAGCCCCAAGCATAATGGTTGAAGGTTTCTGGGCTACCCAGTTTATCCAATGCGTTGAGGTTTTCTTCTAAAGACTCTGGCACATTGTTAAAAAATAGATTTTCATTAACTGAACCAGTCGGCCCACCTTCAGAACTTGCCCCATTGTCTGAGATGACCATAATTAGAGTATTATCGAACTCACCAATAGTTTTGAGGAAATCGAGTAAGCGACCGATGTGATAGTCAGTATGGGTGAGAAATCCAGCAAAGACTTCCATCATCCGGGCATAAAGCCGTTTTTCTGCTGTTGAGAGAGAATCCCAGTATGCAACATCGGGGTCATGGCGGGATAGTTCTGTATTAGCGGGGACAATGCCCATTTCTTGCTGACGAGCAAAAACCTTTTCCCTGTAAGCTTCCCAACCATCATCAAATTGTCCAGCGTAGGCATCAGCCCATTCTTTCGGCACATGATGAGGGGCGTGCATGGCCCCAGGACAGAAATACATGAAAAAGGGTTTATTGGGGGCAACCTGCTTGGCATCAGCAATAAAGCTAATTGCCTTGTCTACTAAGTCTGCGGTTAAATGATAGCCTTGTGCGGGGGTCTGTTCTGGCTGAACGGTGTGGTTATCATAAACCAAATCTGGATAATACTGGTGAGTTTCTCCACCGAGAAAACCATAAAAACGTTCAAAACCACGACCGAGAGGCCAACGGTCATAGGGGCCAGCCGCAGATATTTGATCGGCGGGGGTTAAATGCCATTTGCCGATCGCATAGGTGTTATAGCCTTTGTGTAGTAATATCTCTGAGAGAAACCCATTCTCAAAGGGAATATTCCCATTGCTACCGGGATAACCAGTAGACCCTTCTGTAATGCAGGCCATAGCGTTGGAATGGTGATTGCGCCCAGTGAGAAGGCAAGAGCGGGTGGGTGAACACAACGCCGTCGTGTGTAAATTGTTATAGCGCAAGCCATTGGCTGCTAGTGCGTCTAGGTTAGGTGTATTGATGGGACTGCCGTAGCACCCAAATTGCCCAAAGCCTGTATCATCAAAGACAATAAATAGGACGTTTGGTAAGTTTTCTTTTGCCCGCAATGGTTCTGGCCAAGCTGGACTGGATTTATCAACTGTCCGGCCGATGACTCCAGGGAAAGTAGTTCCGGGTTTGTATTCACGCAGAGACATAAATCTGACCTCTTGAGAATATTTAATTGTTAACAAAAAGCCCGAAATTCTATATCCTCTTTAGGAGGGGTTATTTCTTGATACTCCACTCTGTAAAGCTATTTATGAGAATATTTTGCGAGATTTGCGATTCCTACGGAGAGCTTCGCTATCGCACTAATCACGCTCAATAGGACATATTTTGTGATGTCTCTCGTACCAAACTATGAAAAAGTGATGTTGGACTCTAACTCCCCAAATTCTTCTGCTTGTACCCAACCGTAATCTAAACAGGACTTCAAATTGTGAGATTATTTCAATATCTTGCCAACGTTGTTGAGCTTCTTCACAGATAGAATTTAGATGTTGGTACTTATTGAGATTTTTTCTTTGATTTGATGCACCGTTATATGTTTGTGTTTCAACTTCTTGCCATGAATTATTATCTAAAGCCTGAAAATGAGGTTGTATAGTGTTCAAATATTCTTCTTCTTCCCATCTCCTTGATTCACCCCAACTCCATATCCCTTCCAAATCAGCTTCTGATACACACCATGAAAAATAATGCTTTTTATAATCATCAGCATTAACGCTTCTTGGTATTTTCCTTAAGTCAGGTTTTTCTGTAGCCCGAACCAACTTACTTGACACTTCAATGTTTTGTGCCAATCTAACTTTTTTTTCTTGTTCTTTTAATTTTTTCTCATTTTGTCGCTTAATTCGCTCTTCTTTTTTACTCATCTTATTCTGGTTCATTCCAAATTCCAGAATGATATTCAAAAATTGCATCTCTAGTTATTTCATTATTACAGATTGCCATAGCCGGTAAATCACCTCTTGCATTTATCCAAGGATCTTCTTGGTGATTAATGTCACTAAGTTGCTGTGCTGTATAATCCCCATAAAAATCTAAGACCTTATCTATATTCTCTTTTTCGCTATCTGTAAGCGCATTGCTATTCCCTTCAGTAAAAGATTCCTTATTGACCTTAAACTTACCTTTATGAAGGTTATACAAATCTCGAACTACTGCTCCATTAGCCCAAGCCTCAATTCTTTCTTCAAACAACTCAGATTCGTTCCAGACTAAATTCCATGCTTGACTATAATAGACAAGCTTTTGAAGTTTCATTGCTGTAATTTCACCCTTTTTTTCAAGGATATAACGAGCAACATCAAATACTGTAGCCATATTAGTTCCTCAAAAAACTACTATTATCGTTACAAGTTATATTAAAGCCTACCACTTGGATAAGTCTATTATAACTGTGAATCATAATATCAACTTGTTAGTACAAGTATACCATAAATTACTAAGATATGTCAAGCCCCATCGGTCGCACGATTTTCATAACAATTCCCCAGCCGAGTTATCCTAGCTGTTGTAATTGGATTATTTATTATCACCCTATTCACAACTTAAGTAGGTAGACCATTACATTTCCCTGTCCAATTCCTAGAGAGGCAATTACCATCATGGAGATCGCTTGTTGAAAGAGAAAGTAAGAAAAGGGCGATCGCATCCTTCACCCTAACCGGAACTCAAGAAGTTAGGGAAAATAAGATACAATGGACAGAGCGATCGCTATTGTTGATATTAGATAAAAATTAGTAAGTTAAAGCTAATTGATTGAATTATTTTCCAGCCAAGTTTCTAAATCTGTAACTGAAGTAAAATCTAACAAAGCCTCTCCTAATTCTTCCAGTTTTTCAACAGATAATTCTTGAACTTTTTGAATTAATGATGAATCAATTTCACCAACTCGGCGATTTAAGAGACGGATAATTAGACGTTGTTCTCCTTCTTGTTTAGCTAATTCTCGGTCTTGCTGATAAAGTGGTGCTAAACGCATAATCAACTTCTGATCTTCTGTTTGTGAACTTTGATAAATTTTGAGATTTTTCTGGAGGTTATAGAGTAGTTCTAAAGTGATTTTGACATAGGGTTGATTTAATGGTAACGCAGCTAGTTCATCAATCACTCGTTTTTGGACTGTACCTCTACCTAAAAGTCTTAACCACAGTGTTTCTTGAGTTGATGGTAATTGATGAATGACGACAATTGCAGTGTGTAATGATTCTGGTAACGGTAGAAAGTCCTCATTAGGAAGACTCAAACACCACACGAAAACCTATATCATGGTCTGAATCCTTAGCGCGATACCAACAACGATTGGTAGAACGGCAATCGAAAGCATCGTAACACCAAGAACCGCCCCTTACGCTACGAGGAAGATTATCATGTTCATCTACGTTAGTTTCTCCCCAAACTTCATTACCATTGCTTTTTAACCGTTTTGGCTTTTGACTATAATTATCATGCCATCTATCTAAACACCACTCCCAGACATTACCGTGCATTTGATATAAATGCCATGAATTGGGGCTAAAGCTATTGACATCCACAGTGCATTCCCGATATTTGCCCTTTGGTGCGTCATTGTAGGAATTATTGCCGTCATAGTTGACTTGATTGGTGGTAATGTTATTCCCAAAGGCAAAGGGTGTGGTTGTTCCAGCACAACAGGCATATTCCCATTCTGCTTCTGTGGGCAATCTGAGATCGCGTCCTGTTTGCTGGGATAGTTTTTGACAGAATGCTCGCGCTTCATACCAGGAAATGCCAACTACGGGCTGCATATCTCCTTGAAATTTTCGGTCATATTTCTCCGATGGGTTAGTTTTCATCACTGCTCGCCATTGGGCATTTGTGACGGTATATTTTCCCATCAAGAACTCTTGCAGATGGATTTCATGCTGTGGTGTAGACCAGTCTAACCATCGTGTCAAATTCTCAGGATCTACTCCATTTTTCAAGCCATTTTCTAGAGCGATTTCACGCTCTTGTGGTGGTATTCCCATAGTAAACTTCCCTGCTGGCACGCGCACTAGATCCAGGGTTATGCCTTGACCTAAATCTACAATTAACTCAGAGAGTTTTACTTCTTCTGGTTTTTTAGATTTCAGATTCAGAGAAACTGGAGGCAGTTCTGGTTTAGGTGGACGTTGTGCCAATCCCTGAATGGTTGCAATGACTTCGGTATCCTGACTACCTGCGGCAACATTCACATTATCATATAACAAACTGTCTTCAATTGCCTTAATTAATTGTTCAAATTCAGATTGACTATGAATATCAGGAGTTAAAGTATTCATATCTTTAAGAAGATTGGTAATTTCGGCAATTGTATTACGGATCCTTGTATATAAATCAATATCTTCTCTAAATCCCTGTAAATTAGCTGCACTTACTCCTCTCATTGCTTCATCTAACTCCTTAATTTCATCTTCCCAATGTTTAATATATTTAAGGCGTTGAACAGATTTATAAATTTGGGCATCGGCTAATACAATGGGAAAAATGCGGTCATAAAATTTGCCATTTGCCGCAATTTCTACCAATTCAAACATACAGTTAGACGATTTTAAATATTTGTCACTAATTACCACAATTACACATTTACCTTGTCCAATCCTCTCCATAAATTGTTTGATTAATCCCTTATAACCAAGGTCACGTTTATCTCGAATAATGGTAATACCCTTAGCTTGCAATGTTTGATCAAGATTATTGGCAAAATTTTCACTCTCTCCACCCCAAGCATAGGAGATAAAAATTTCTTTCTCAAATTCTTTTGTTGATATAGTATTTATTTCTACTTCTTGCTTTTGCTCGCCTTGTTGTTGTAATTGTAATTGTTCGGCTGCTTCTGGTTGTTGTTTTAATATTGATTTCATTGCTGCTTGTTGTTCTAGTTGAGGTTTCAATATTGATTCTATTGCTGCTATAGCCTCTGGTTGAGGTTTCAATCTTTCTATTTCTTGTTTCGATAATGATTTTAGGCTTTGCAATGCTTCAGCTTCTCGCTGCTTTTGTATCTGAAGTTGTTTTTGATATTCTTCTTCTTTAAGAGATGTAATTTCTAACTCAATTGATGCTACATCCTCATCTCTCAATCCTAAAACCTCTTGCTGATAATCTTTGAGGATATTTAAAATATGTTCATCTAGAGGATATTTTTGCTCAACGGCTTTAGCAAAAGCTTGTTTGTAACTTTGCAAATTTGCTAACCGTCTCCGAAAAGGTTCGAGAACTTCTGTTTCTATTTCCTCTGCTTTTGTATCTGTGATTCCTAGAGTTTTTCGTTTTGGCGTTAAGACTAAAAAAGCAAATTCATTCAGTTCACCATTTTTAGCATATTGTTCAACCAGTTTACGATAGTCTGCTTCTGGATTTCTGGGAGCAGAAGCTAACAAAATGTTGTATCCTTCCTTATCCAGAATGATATCTGGTGTCATTTTAGGCTTCACTGCTTGGACTTTGGCTTTGGCATAAGCATGAAGTTCCTGAGCATAAATATTGCCATCACCATCACTATCTGCTGCACCTGTCTCAATTCCCTCAACTAAATATTGAGTATAAAGAGAAAGTGTTGCACCTTCTTGAGCAAAGGAAGTTTGAGTTGCACTGGAAGATGTGAGAACAACTCGACCTTCCGAACCTAACTGCTTTTTGATATCTAAACCGATACTTTTTGTGTGCCAACCATTAGCAAAAGCACCACTATAGCAAGCATCTAAAATTAAAACTTGGCGTTTACAATAACAATTCTTTGACTGATCTTGAATAAAATCTGTATATACAGCAGTGGCTTCAAAGTCGTCTTTTGAAGTATTGCGAGTTGCTAAATAGAGATGATTATTATCATTAGTAATTCCATGTCCAGAAAAAAAGAATAATAATAAATCATCTTTATTTGCATTCTTAAATAAATTGAGAATTGCTTTTCTCATATCTTCTGAAGTAGGATTCAGCAGCTGTTCTACCTGGGTAAAGTTGCCCAAGTTGGGGTTTCGTAAAACTCGTTCCATAGCTTCGACATCATTAAGTGCAGATAATAGGGGTGGGATACCTGCACCATATTCACTGACTCCAATCAGTAGAGCTATTTTTTTAGCCATTGTTACCACCCATTGCGGCTAATAGGTCTTTTGCTATTTTTTCGCTTTCTAGCAGTTCTTGGCGGCTTTTGGCTTTGATACTGACTTCCTTATCACCAACCTTAACGGTAATTTCGATGGGTTTGTCTCCTAAGCGATCGCTCAAAAAGCTCAAAAACCCTTTAATATTTTTTATACTAACTTCTGCTGTTAGCACTCCGATTAAAGTTGCAAATCCTGGCTTGCTTCCTGCTTCTGGGTTAAAATCTTCGGCGCGGTCTATTATTAACTTCCCCACCAAACGCCACTGGAAGGGCAAATCTAAATTAGAAGATATCAAAACCGGACTGGTGGCATTAGTCGCCCAAGTACAGCAATTAAACATTACTTCCATTGCTATACCTCCCCTGGGATGCGGTAACGGTGGCTTAGATTGGAGTGAGGTAAAACCCTTAATAGAATCAGCCTTTGCTGCACTTCCAGATGTCCAAGTCATTATTTTTGAACCCAGTGGCGCACCCGCACCCGCACAAATGCCCGTAGCCAGCAAAAAGCCAAATATGACTCGCGCCCGTGCCTTGTTTATTCGCTTACTGGAATTGTACGGTATTCCCGGTTATGAATTAACCAAACTAGAAATTCAAAAACTTGCCTATTTTTTACAAGTAGCTGGTGAACCCCTACGCCTTGAGTATGTAAAACACAAATATGGACCTTATGCTCATAATTTAAATCATGTTTTAAAACACATAGAAGGGCATTACATTCGCGGTTATGGCGATGGAACAGCCAAGGCAGAAAGCGCGGAAATTTACGTTTTACCCGCAGGTAGAGAAGCTGCACAGGCATTTTTAGCCAATGACCCATCGGCACAGGAACGGTTAGAACGAGTTAGCAACCTCATAAATGGCTTTGAAACTCCCTATGGTATGGAATTATTGGCTACAGTTCATTGGGTAGGAACTCAAGAAACCAACCCAGCCCAAGATAGTGAACAGGCCATAGAGTTAGTTTATTCCTGGAGCGACCGCAAATGCACCATCTTTAAACCACAACATATACGTAAAGCTTGGCAGCGATTAGAACAGCAGAATTGGTTGGCTGCAAATTGACACTCTGCGTCCTAAAGGAGCGCAGATTCTACATTCACAGACTCGCCATTAGACGACAGGTTTACACCAATCGCCCAAGAGGGCAAATCTCCTGTAGCGTAAGTTCCCGTATGCCCTACGGTACTTAATCCCAGTTTTAGGATGTTAATACTGGCGTTAATATCCCTATCTTCAACGAACCCACAATGATGACAAACATGAGTTCTAGTTGATAGAGATTTTTGCACTTTTTGACCACAATTAGAACAATTTTGGCTTGTATTATGGGGAGGAACAGCAATTGTTACCTTCCCATATTTATGCCCAAAATATTCTAACCATTGCCTAAAAGTAGACCAACCAGCATCAGAAATTGATTTAGCTAGATGTCGGTTTTTTACCATGCCTTTCACATTCAAGTCTTCATAAGCTACCAAATCGTTAGATTGGATGACGGAATATGCTAATCTCTTGCAATATTCTTTTCGCTGCCTACTTACTCTTAAATGTTTACGGGCATACCTGTTTCTAGCCTTGTGATAGTTGTTAGATTGTCGTTGTTTTGCTTTTTTGCGCTCTCTACTGAATTTCTTGGATTTCTTGCGATTAGCACGGCTTAACTGTTTTTCTGACTTGCGATAAAACTTGGGACTTTCTTCTACATTACCTTTAGAATCGGCAATAAAGTAGTTTAATCCCAAGTCTAACCCTACTATCCCCCAAATAATGATTTGATATTCTCCATTTAATCTTTGAGCAGCAATCATTTCCGCTAAACATTGCGCCCAACCTGCTTCAAAGTTGTCTTGTTTGGCTTCTACTAAAATAAAGTATGGTTTATCAAAAACAACTTTACCTAATGGGGAACGTTTAGCTAAAATATATTCAGGAAATCCTGATAATTTTTCATCGTAGTTTAAGGATTGATGACTCCATAAAATAAAATGTTGGCGGTAGATTTTCCAAACTTCTTTGAGAACGGGATAAATTAAGTTTTCGCAAATGGCAAATTCTGAGTTATCAACAACAGCATCCCGCATCATTAATTCTAAATCTTCGCGGAAGTAGTCGGTAATATTAAAGGCAATTTCACTGATAAAATTGTCTTCGGTGTAGATAACTTGAAAAGTTGTGAGGACTTCCCCAATAGTTTTGAAATTACTGAAAGCCATTTTTTACCTTTGCAAAATTTAAGTATTACTTGATGTAGGGTGTTTTACAGCACAAGATTGTGACATCGGAGGGTGCGAAATGTGGGTTATAAACTCAACCAGCTAAAGACTTCTTGAACAGTAATATTTAATTCAATCCCTGTGAGAACTGGCAAGTAATCGCTATTTTTAAGTTCCTTAACTCGGCGATCGCTATCTACCACCAAAATACTTTCATCGTCACTATCAACCAACCAACCTAACTCAGTACCATACTCAGCACAGTGTAGTAATTTGCTGAGAACTTGTTTATATTTCTGTTCGGGAGAGAGAATTTCAATTACCCAATCTGGATGAATTTCAAACCGATTGGCGATGCGTCCTGATGGCAACCGAGGGATTCGCTCCCAACGAAATACCGCTATATCTGGGACAATTGCTAATCCACCAAAAATACAGCGTAGTTCTGGAAAAGCTTTGGCAATTTTCTGAGGTTTAGTAATTTGATTAATAGTTTCGCATAGATCAATTTGAAGTTGGCTATGTTCCCCTTGAGGCATTGGTTTCTGTATAATTTGTCCATGAATAAATTCAGAAGCTGGTTCTGTTTCTGGCAATTGCAAAAATTCTTCTATATTTGTCGGTTGAATTGCTGCAATAGTCATAGCTTTATGCCCTCTCAAACCTCTTTAATTTTAACAGCAAACGACTCTTGGTAAATGCTATAATTCATCAACAAACAGTGGTATAAACTGAAATTTTCTCCCATCAAATAATCCTTGATCACTAAGTTTTAAATCGGGTATCACCAGCAACGCCATAAAAGAAAGAGTCATGAATGGTGCAGATAGTGTTGACCCTAATCGTTTTGCCCAGGCATCGAGTTCTGCGTATTTTTTGGCAACTTCATTACCATCACCATCACTCATCAAACCCGCCACCGATAAGGGTAATACGTCAACCTTATTACCTTCGACTACCGCAATACCACCTTGATGTTGAATGATGGCATTTACCGCAGTACAGATTTCTAAGTCCGTTGTCCCCACTGCCACAATGTTATGGGAATCATGGGCTACACTTGATGCTATCGCCCCTCGTTTCAATCCAAAATTCTGCACTAATGCCACTGATGGCGGTGTATTTTGATAGCGATTTACCACCGTAATTTTCAAGATATCTTGCTCTAGATCAACTGTGACTTTACCATTTTCAATCTTTGCGGGTACACGCTTTTCCCCTGAGATCAACTGACCATCAGTGACGGTAATCACTCTGACTGTTGAACCCTTGGCAGTTATTTCAAAATCCCCCGGTGTTTTTGCAGCAGTATTAAAATTATTAATGGGTTTAACTGGAACAAACGGTAACAAAGTTGACCCTGACTTGGCTGTTAACACACCCTGACAATAGGTAGCCAACACCGTAAAATCTTGTAAATTATCAACAACAATCAAATCTGCACTGTCCCCAACTTGCAGCAGTCCCACATCAAGATTGTAATGTTTGACAGGGTTTACACAGGCAACTTGCAACACATTCATAACATCGTGACCTAAAGCCACTGCCCGTTTTACCAAGAGATTAATGTGTCCAGTAACTAAATCATCAGGGTGTTTATCATCACTGCAAAACATACACCGTTCTGGGTGGACATCAATTAAACTGTGCAGGGCATCAAAATTTTTAGCCGCTGAACCCTCCCGAATCTGAATCTTCATCCCCAATGCTATTTTCTCCAAAGCCTCACTCAAGAAAGAACATTCATGGTCTGTAGTGATTTTTGCTTCTGCATATTTACGTAAACCCGTACCCACTAACCCCGGTGCATGACCATCAATGGGGATTCCCAAACTTTGCGCTAAATGAATTTTGTCCATTATTTCTGGACTATCAGCCAACACCCCCGGTACATTCATCACCTCACTTAAATAAGAAACACCATATTTAAACAGTTGATGGAAATCGTTTACCGTCAGGGTTGCCCCGGCAGTTTCAAAAGTAGTGGCAGGAACACAGGCAGGAAAACCAAAAGCGATTTTTAGGGGAGTTTGTAGGGCATTATTGACCATGAAGCGGATACCCTTTAAACCCAGAACATTAGCGATTTCGTGGGGGTCAGAAACAGTGGCGACCGTACCATGCACCGTTGCTAATCTTGCGAATTCAGTCGGTACAAGCATGGAACTTTCAATATGAATATGGGCATCAACAAAACCGGGAAGAATGTACTGTGAATATTGCCCCTGGTCAGGGATTATGGTTTGAATGCTTCCATCTTGAATGTGAACAGTACCTGGAAAAATACGACGGTGGAGAACGTCTATTATATTGCCAGCAATGGTAAAATTATTCATAATTTTATTGTTAAAAAATGCCTAAAGTTAGAGATTTGGTGACCAAAAAATGCTTTACAAAAAATGCTATAATAGAATCTAGGATTTTACTAAAAAATAACACCTGGAAATTATTTACTTTTACAGCAGCTTTCAGTTTTCAGCAGTCAGCCATCAACTTGTGAATCCTTTTACTGTAAGGCTTTGTGATTTTAATTTGTACTTCATCACATTGGAAACTGCTGTCACTACTATCGTAACCTTTAAACCAAGAATTTAAGAAAAATTGTGACTAAAATTATTGCTATTTTTAATCAAGCTGGTGGAGTAATGAAAACCACTAAGTGGTGTTAAGTAAGTCGGCACGAAAAAACCAAAGCAAGTACAAAAATGTAAAATTTCTAAAAACCTCTTCCCTCCTGACTTGAAAGTGTGGGTTGGGTATGGCAAATAGGTAGGTTCAAAGACCACTTTCATCCTTGGCTATGAAATTTTTTCATAGGGACTACCTTTCCATAACAACAATTTTTAACGCTTACCTACTTATGGCCAGGTAAACCAGACTCAAGCAAGTTTTAGAACCTGATCTCGGTGTGTTCATCATGCCGCCTTAATTACCATCTTGGGGGTAGGGGTAATGTTCCTGAAGGACAGCTATCGTTGCTTGATAAGTAGTCATGCAAAATAATAGCAAGGATTCAGACTTTTTAATTTTAGGAATTTCATTGGAAAAATTCAAGCATTCACCAATTGAGTTAAATGCTTGAAAATACGCAGCACATCATATAATTCATTTCCAGGATTACGCATTAAAAACCCTTTTGATAAAGCATAACGGGGTGGGTTTCCTTTTACTAATTTCACAAAAATAAACTCGCTACCTGTGGCAATCATCCCAAAACTGGGTTTATCAGGATAGGGATTACCTAACATATAATAAAGAATTTGTGCAAGTCCTTCTTCAATAGAAAAAGAAGATTTTTTCGATTCAATAATCATCACCCAGAATTGCTCTTTTAAAACTAAAATATCCATTCTACCTTTGATGATTACGTCTTCATCTGGTACGGCAATATCTATAGATTCTTCTGATTTTACGTAAAAGGGAGATAAGTAAAAATCACCGATAAAAAGTATCGGATCTACAATTGCCATGCGGACAACATCTTCTAGCAATGGGGGATAATTGAGAAGATTCAAATAACCAGCTTTTACTTTGTCTAAAAGTTGTTTATCTAAATCCGTAATTTCTGGTAATTCCTCTTGCCATTCTGGGAAGAATTGTCCATGTAAAACTAATTCAATGCCAAAATTATCAATTAAGTAGCGTAAATCAATATCTCTTGCTTGGAGTGTTTGTGTCATAATTTGGTGATTGGTAGTGATCCGCAATATTTCAATATTTAACTCTCATTATATACAAATTATTATGGCAGTTTGTTCCCTCAATGACGTAGCCCCCTCAATAGCGCGTGTGTTATGAGGATTTTTAGGACTCATCAAAAATTAACGTATTTTCTTTCGTCATCGCGAGCAATATTAAGCAATCTCAAACCCATATTTTTTATTTTTCGTAGGCTATGCGTAGATCCTGTTCTGTTAAATTACAACCTATTATTTGACCAGAGGTTTTAGTCAAATACTACAAAAATTCGATAATGAAATATAATAAAAAAATACTGATTGGGCTAAGTTAGGTGAAAAAGAGGTAAAAAATGAGTATGTTGCTTGAACTCAACCAACTAATTGTTAAACCCGGTCATCAGTTGTTAATTAAAAATATCTCCTGGTCTACATACAAACGTATTTTAGCAGAATTAGGAGACAACCGCAATTATAAAATAGGGTACTGTCAAGGGGTGCTAGAAATAATGGCTCCATTACCAGCGCATGAAGTAGCTAAAGTAATTATTGGGGACTTAGTAAAAGCTTTATTAGAGGAAATTAATTGGGAATTCTGGAGTTTGGGGTCTACGACTTTTGATCAGGAGAGCATGGACGCAGGGGTAGAACCTGATGATTGTTTCTACATCGAGAATGAAGCTAGAGTCAGAGGGAAAGATAGAATAGATTTAGGAATTGATCCACCTCCAGATTTAGCAATTGAAGTTGATATTACTTCCCGTACTCGTTTCAATAATTATCAAGCTTTGAAAGTACCAGAACTATGGCGATGGAATGGAAGAAAATTAGAAATTAATGTGCTGGTAAATGGTAAGTATGTAGAATCAACTACCAGTTCTATTTTTCCTAACTTAGCGATTTCTCAAGTAATACCTCAATATTTGATGTTAAGTAAAACTAATGGTAGAAATGCGACGATGAGACTATTTCGTGCATGGGTTAGGCAACAATTAGAAGCAAATTAAGCGAATAATTAGAAGTATATACAGCATATTCAATGTTTATGAGGTACAGTAAACATCGAAGTTTAAGTTTTAAAACTATCGTAAGTATTCAGCCGTCAGCTATCAGCCATCCGCTTTAAAGATTGAAATAAAAAGAAAGGTGAAAAAATCAGCAGTGTGTAACTCGATTGTGTCACTTTTTTAAAATTAATAATTCTCAATCTTCGCTTTTGCTATTATTAGCTGATTACTGATTACTGATAGCTGAATGCTTACAAACTACCTTCTAAAATTGGTGTACCTCATTTACTCCAAAAGTGCTGTAAATGTGAGATGCAGCGATCGCCAATTCTCTAAATTTCTCAGCATCATGTAGCCAATATATTTCTGTTTGTAATTCTCCCAGTGTCACTGCTAAACTTTGATTCATGGTTTCCTCTCAGAAAATTTATCCGTGATTTCTTTAGTATTAAATATTTGGTTTGGCGTTTCTGAGAAGGATTTTTCAGTATCATCACACCTGTAATCTTTTCATGTTTATATGGCTTACGCCACACTCCGCTATCAGCAAGCTCTAGGTAAGCTGAAGGAAATTTAACTTGCATATTTTTGATTGTTGGGAAAAAGCGTCAATATGCTTTTTTAAAGGTTTAACAGCTTATTTTCGGTGCGATGCCTTCCCTGCCAGACGCTACGCGTTGGCGTAGCCTGTCCGCAGGACCTACGTTGGGCGTAGGCATCGCATCCTGATTGTTCCCCTGTTTGTGAAAGGGACTCTCTCCATAGATATTATTCTCGATTTCTGCGATTTCCTCTGCTTTTACTGATTTTTCTTCCATCTGTGCGGTTGATTCTTCTGGGGCTGCTTGCCAAGCAATATCCGGTTGCACTGGCTGTTGTCTGAGTAAATTCCTAATGAACAATGGCAACGGGAGACAGGAGGCTTTGAACCTGCTTTCAAATTCTAAACCTGCTTCCACATCTTGCAAACGAATAATTAACGTTCCCTCACCAGTCTTCTCTCTCTTCCACTCCAATAATCGCTGCGGTGGCTTCTCTTTTTTCAGCGACTTATTTATTTGCGTCATTTCCTGGCGAACTTCTGCTACTGTGAGACGTTCTGATTTTAGGCGTTCTAATATTGGTTGAAACTTCTCGTAGCACAAAGCTTTGATTGTGTTGCAATCGAGTAAATCTAGATTGCTAGGTTCGATGTCCGCTATGAACTCGCCTACCTTAGCATAGGAGGTTGCCGTAGTTCCTGTCCACTCTAATGATTCTTGAATGGTCTTCAACTCAGTACGCTTGCACGTCAGTTTCGCAAAGTAGACGGTTTGACACAACTGGATGAAGACGCGAGTCATTTCTTGCGCTTGTTTCTGAATTTGGTCACAAATTTGTTGATCAATTGGGTCGAGAGCTGTTAATGTAGTCATAGATAGCAACCTTTGTGAATAGAGTTATAGATAGCAGCCTTTGCAAATAGAGTTATAGAGTTATGGATAGCTACTTTTGCGAATGGAGTTATAGATAGCGACCTTTTTCAATGGGGTTGAAACAAAACGACTCGCCCTAAATGGTGAGTGAATTATTTAAATGCAACTCCCGGTTCACTTTCCACGGCTAACCGGGTTTTGCTATTGAAATTATTTTACACTAATTTGCTCAATTTGCGATTACTAGGTCGCGCTATCTCTTTCCTTCAGTCAAGTAAGGGATACGCTATCGCGCTTCAAACACTGGCGATAGCGCAGTTTGGCGTAACCTATCTTGCAATCCCATCCCTAACTACCAGCTTCGTTACTGTTATTTGGTTTGTGCAGCTGCAAGATCATGGACTCCATTCTTACCAACGACGCATTAATAGACTGCTGAGAGTCCCGTAATTCAAGGACAACATTATTTACTACAGCGTTACGTGCTGTGGTGGTTTCCACAAAATCATCAATTTTGCGGGTTAAGCGGTCTAAAGAGTCATCTACCTTGGTGACAAAATTATCAACTTTTTCACCCATAGATTGAACTGTTTCACCCATGACTTGAACAGTTACGGCTAAACCATCAAGCTGTCGTTGGGTAATATCTTGCCTTTCAGATAATCTGTCAATCCGTTTATCAGCTGATTCAGCATAGGAAGCGGCTGATATCAAAAGCTGCTTAACTGTCTCAAATTCATCCTCAAGCTGGTTGAGCCTGGTGTCTGTATCCACTGGCTGTGGTGTGGTCATAACGCCTCTGTTTTAGTTTTTGGGATTGGTGGTTAGTTGGGCGATTGCCTCCGGCACTGGCGTAGCCAATCGCCTACGACACTGGCGTAGCCAATCGCATTGCGCCCGATATGGGTTAGCCTCCCTTTTGTTGACGTTCTTGAATGTATTTCTCGACAAGTTCCCGTGTTTTTTCACTCATATTTGTATTGTCTCTAGCGCAACACACTTTAAATTCTGTTCTTAACTGTTCCGGTAAAAATACACGGTAGCTAACCATTTTTTCATCTAGGTTTTCTGACATAGCTGATATAGATACGCTGCTTAACCTATTTTGCATCTTTTTTTGTATTTTGTCCTTATATGTTATGTATGTCGCTTATCTTCTATATGTCATCTATTATATCATATATATCTGACATAAGCAACATACTTGGTACTGTTTCCCCATTTTGCAACAACTGTCGTCGGGAGCAACGCGATGAAAGTGATGTGCAGAAACCAGGTACGTAAATAGCCTATTTTAAGATGCGATGGCTACGCCCGCCGAAGGTATCGGGAGCATCCCAAATGTGTAAGTTTATTTTTTCTCTGAGGTTAAGACCTCAAATGAACGAACCACGTTCGCAAAGCGTGCCGAAGGCATAGACGCGAAGGACACAAAGGTAAGAAAGAAGAAGAGAGTTTTTGGTGTTGCTGTGGTTATTTTTGTAAAATTGGGATGCTCCCAAGGCATCGCAACGGAAAAACTGGATTTTATTGAGAATGGAGTTATGTAATTGCGAATTTAACCCCGATCTCACATTTTCGCGTTGCTCCCTCTGCCTTTCTTGTTAACTAACTGGCTTTATCTGTTTCTGGCATATAACCCAAGTCGGCTAACCTATCTCGCAATAATTTATTTACAGCAGCATTAGAACTAATAAGTTGATCGTCGGCATAATTATCAACTGCTGTGGCTATTTCTTCTATAAGTCTGATTGACCTTGCTGTTGTAGGTCGTTTCTGTCGTGGCATATAAGCTGTAGTCATTATCAATATCTTTATAGTAGGTTATCCCTACCACTATAACAGTATTTAATACCAGTCTGATATCACTTTTATATCAAATTAACTTATGTGTAAGTGGGTGTATTTATAACCCATTTTAATACTACTTTTATATCAAAATAATATCAAGTTGCCATATCAAAAATATCAGACAACAAACCTTCACAGATAAACGACTAATTCCAGTCAAATAACCGACTAAACACCTTGCCAGATAAGGATTACAGCGATTGAGTCTGATATTGTGAAAGATAACCTGATAGATATAAGTAGTTAGGCGTTAAAATTTATCGTTATGGCAAAAAAGGCAAGAGGGAAGAGACTTTTAGGGAATTTACATTTTGTAACATACCTCAGTTTTTTCAAGCCGACTTACTTAACCTAAAGTAGAAACTTGGTATAGGGTGTGGGAAAAATCACCCCTTGAGAAAATCTCAATTGATAATAGTTTCATGCAAGGTTGAAAACCTCAGTCCAGCAACAAACAACATGACCAAATACGTAGCAGCCATTGATCAAGGAACAACTAGCACCCGCTTCATGATTTTTGATAAACAAGGTAAAATTGTTGACTGCGCCCAAAAAGAACATCAGCAAATTTACCCCCAACCGGGTTGGGTAGAACATGATCCTCTGGAAATTTGGTCATGTACTCAAACTGTAATTAAAGATGCCTTAAATAAAAGTAATATTACTGTGGCTGAAATCACAGCCGTTGGCATTACCAATCAACGGGAAACTATCGTAGTTTGGAATAAACACACAGGCAAACCTTACTATAACGCCATTGTTTGGCAAGATACCAGAACTGACTATATCTGTAATCAATTAGTCAAAGATTTGGGAATAGACTATTTTCGCCCTATCACTGGTTTACCAATTGCTACCTACTTCAGCGCACCGAGAATAAAATGGTTGCTAGAAAATATACCAGAATTAAAAGCCGCAGCCGCAAATGGTGATGCTATTTTTGGCACAATTGACACTTTTTTGATTTGGCATTTAACAGGTGGTACAGCAGGGGGTTTACATATCACCGATGTCACAAATGCTAGTCGTACCTTGTTGATGAACTTGAAAACTCTGGACTGGGAAGGGGAAATATTAGAAATTATGGGTATTCCCCGGCAAATGTTACCAGAAATTCGCCCTTCCTCAGCTATTTATGGTCAAGCTACGGGTATTTTGGCAGGAGTTCCCATAGCTGCTGACTTAGGAGATCAACAAGCTGCATTAATGGGACAAACTTGTTTTCAGGTAGGTGATGCTAAAAATACCTATGGTACTGGTTGTTTTATGTTATTGAATACAGGTGAACAACCCGTATTTTCCCAACATGGTTTATTGACAACCGTAGCTTACAAATTGGGAGATGCTGCGGCGGTTTATGCTTTAGAGGGGAGTATTGCGATCGCCGGTGCTTTGGTTCAATGGTTGCGTGACAATTTGGGATTAATTCAAACCAGTGCAGAGGTAGAAGTATTAGCCAGTACAGTTACAGATAACGGTGGTGTTTATTTTGTCCCGGCTTTTTCTGGGTTATTTGCTCCCTATTGGCGCAATGATGCTAGGGGTGTAATTGTGGGGATGACTCGCTACACAAATAAAGGTCATATTGCCCGTGCGGTGTTGGAAGCTACAGCATGGCAGACTCGTGAAGTTTTGGAGGCGATGAAAGAAGACGCGCAGGTAAATTTAACTGCTTTGAAGGTAGATGGTGGGATGGTGTACAACAACCTGCTGATGCAGTTTCAAAGTGATGTGTTAGGTGTGCCTGTGATTCGTCCGCAGGTAGCAGAAACTACAGCGTTAGGGGCGGCTTATGCTGCTGGGTTGGCGACTGGTTTCTGGGGGAGTTTGGAGGAGTTGTCTGAGAATTGGCTTTTAGATCAGACTTGGGAAGCGAAGATGGATGAGGTGGAGAGGGAAGGTTGTTATCGGCTTTGGAAGAAGGCTGTTAGTAAGACTTTTGATTGGGTGTAGTTAACTAAAGCGTTTTTTAACATCTTCCCAAGTAGAACCATTTGTAGGGTTTTTTTGATAATTTTCTAATCGTCTATCTAGTTCCTGTTGTTGCGCCGGACTCAAAGGAAGTTCTTCTTGGTGTTCTAAGATGCTGTCCCATAAATCTTCAGCTAGTTGGATACGTTCTGCAATGCTGAGTTCAGAAATATCAATTTTTAAGAGGGGATGGAGACTCATGAGTAAGGAGTTAGAGTTGAGCTTTTATCTATTTTATGACAAAAATCTATAATACGTAAATTTATACTTTTTACGGGATATGCCGCCTTGATATAATGTACTGTAGGAATCAAGTGAAATTCCATTCAATAGAATTAGCACAAAATGAGTATTAACCTCAACCTACCACCCGAACTAGAAACCGAACTTCACGCCGAAGCTTCTCAACTGAATTTACCGTTATCTGAATATATTTTACATATTTTATCTACCAAAAAAGTTGTAGATAATTTACCCAAAACTGGAGCAGAACTTGTTAAATATTGGGAAAATGAAGGTGTAATTAATTCTCGTCCTGATTAATGTCAGCAAAATGTTTTCATAGACATGAGATAGCAATACAATTAACAGTGATTTTATTACATAACTTACAATGTTTAATAACAAAAAACTTGTTAAGAGCCTAGTGAAAAAAATAGCTCAAGTAGAACGTGAAACACTAGAAGCTTTCCGTGATGGCAGAGTTGAGCAAGAACCAGCCCTTACAGATAGATTACTGGGAAAGATGGAAAGTGTACTGAATAACAAACGTATAGCAGGGATAAAATGGACTGTTAAAACTTTAACGGATAGAGGTGGAAGAAGTCAGGAAAGTATATTTGGTGCTGATTTTATGGCAGCGTTAGAACTTTCAATGGATGGTTTTCACATTAGAAAGGGCTTCTTGGTTCAGTCCAAACTTGTTGAGCCAAGCCATACTTTTACCAAAAGAGAGTTTGCTATTCTTAAAGACCAATGCAAGAAAATGTTAGATTTTTCCCCCAGGGTAAGCTCATCTAATTTGGTATAAAATGAACTTGACAAAAGAAACAAGATAAGCAGCAGCGAGCAGAGAAAAATTTGACTTGACATGGGAGCAAAAG
>NZ_JACJPT010000020.1:0-62329 GCF_014696195.1 Sphaerospermopsis sp. FACHB-1094
GAAAATTATCAGGATTAAGAAAAAGACAGTCAGGATTAAGACATTGACGCATAGACTCAAAACCAACACACTGTTATAATTTTACCCTAATTAATCAAAACCTAGGCAAAATCTCTCAAAACCTCAGATCCCCGACTTCTTAAAGAAGTCGGGGATCTATCTGCTCAAATCATGCTATAATCATACACCGTTATCAAAAATCCCCAAAAACCCAACATCAATGACTAAACAACGTATTTTAATCACAGGTGCAAGCGGCTGTATCGGTCATTATATCAGCGAAACATTAATAAAAAACACAGAACACGAATTATATTTATTAGTCAGAAACCCCAACAAACTACAAATTAACGCTCAAGTACGTCCAGGAATCACCATTTTACAAGGTGATATGCAGGAAATTAGTAATTTTTCCAACTTATTAAAAACCATAGACACCGCAGTTTTAACCGCCACTTCTTGGGGTGGAGATAACATTTTTGATATTAATGTCAACAAAACCATAGAATTAATGAACCTGTTAAACCCAGAAAGATGTCAACAGGTAATTTATTTTTCAACTGCTAGTGTTTTAAATCATGAAAATCAACCTTTAAAAGAAGCAGGAGAAATCGGCACAGATTATATTAGTTCTAAATATGATTGTTTACATAAAATTGAACATTTAGAAATTTTCCCAAAAATTACTACCGTGTTTCCTACATTGGTTTTAGGGGGAGATGATCAAAAACCCTATTCTCATTTAACTTCAGGTATTCCTGAAGTTACTAAATATATTAATATCATTCGCTTTTTACAAGCTGATGGTAGTTTTCACTTTATTCATGGTCAAGATATTGCCACAGTTATACAATATTTAATTGATTATCCACCACAAGCAGGAGATCCGAGAAGATTTGTTTTAGGGCAATCTGGGTTAACAGTAAATCAAGCAATTGAAGAAGTTTGTGAGTATCTGAATAAAAAGATTTATTTCCGCATTCCGTTATCTTTGGGTTTAGCGAATGTGATTATTAAAATATTTAGGATTCAAATGGCTGCATGGGATAGATTTTGTATGAATTATCGGCATTTTACCTATTCTCATGCTATCAATCCCGCGAGTTTTGATTTGCCTAATTATTGTGCAACTATGAGGGATGTGTTAAAAATTAGTGGCGTTAAAAGTGGGAAATAAATATGTGAGAAGTTATGAGGATGAAATAGGGCGATCGCCTGGTAATTTGCAGCAGTTTTCATGTCTTTAGACCACAGTAAGGGCGAAGCATTCAGATGATAGTCTTAGGTAAAAACCGATAATTAATTGTCCGAATGCTGATGCTTCCAGCACGCTTCGCGAACGCCCCTACATTGTTGACGCGAAACCTAAATCAAAATGTGGTTTATTTACCTGAAAATAGCTGTAAAAGGCAAGGCAAAAGTATATAGGGTTTGCTGAATAAACCTAAAACCTTGATATATCAAAGGTTAGAGGCTGATAAACACAGAAATTAGTGCAAGGGTTTTGAAGGGTATACCGGAAAAAGTGTGCATTTTTTGGGATTTCAAGAGATGGCAAAGAAATTTTCAAATCTCCTCCTGACTCCTGACTCCTGACTCCTATGCCCTCACGGAAAGACTTTCTCAGCAACCCCTATATAGACCATTATTCAGGAAGTTGTTTTTTCAAACTTTCCAAAGCAGACCAACGTCTATCAACCTGCTTTTCAGCACCACCAGCAGCAGTATTATCTAAAATACCCGGACAATTGCGATCGCACAATTGACGTTGAGGAATAGCTAAACACATTTGCTCATACAGCCATTCACTAGGATAAAAATAACCATCAGGTGAAAGCGTTTCTACTAAATCTTCCATAGCAACTTCCCTTTCTAAAGGCAAGTCTTCAACTTGATTAGCATTAGCATCTAACCAAATAATTTCTTTAGTATTAACAGCCAAACGTTGATTATATTGCTGCAAACAGCGGTTACAGGTACAAGTAATAATTGATTCTGCCTGACCAGAAACTTCTAAATAATTACCCTGATGCTGGACGCGGATAGTTCCACGCACAGGGGTTAAAGTTTCCAGTCCAGGCAGAGACTCGTTAACTTGAATTTCCTCTGTCCGTTCCGGGGCTTTGGTTAGCTGCGGAATAAAAATAGCGTCCATTATGATGAGTGAGATATCCTCACAAAAAATTATGGTTAATGATCAGCAAAATTGCTGATAGCTGATATAGGAATTCAGGAGTCAGGAGGAGGCAGTGCGGTGGACGGGTTCCCCGGCATAAAGCAACTGCCGTTCAGGAGTAAGAATGTTTGATAAATTGGTAGATTATCAAAATAGGGAGTTTAGGCGCAAGCTTTAAAAAGCTGACTGCTGACTGCTGATAGCTGAATACTTATCTTTGATTTTAGCTTTAATAGCCAGGATCTGTTGGTGGTTCAGTCGCAGGACGAACTACTAAATTACGATGGGGTTCTTTACCACGGCTAAAGGTTTCCAAATCAGGAAATTCCTTTAAAAAGCTGTGAACTTGTCGCCTTTCCGCTGAACTGAGGGATCTAATTTCCACTTCTCGTCCAGAAAAACGCACTTCTTGAGCCGCAGTTCTAGCTAAAGCAGTTATTTCCGCTTGTCGTCTGACACGGTAGCCATTCAACTCAATGGTATAAGATGTCTGCTCATGTTCTGGCTGATGCAAATTTAGTACCGAATTAGCTAGATACTGCATAGCATCTAACACTGAACCACCAGCACCAATCAAAACTTTGATTTGTTCTGGCATCAAATTCGATTCATCAATAGTCAACCAATAGCTATCAGGTTCTTGAGAAACTGCCCCCAGAGTAGGAGCAGCCCCTAAATTACCCTTAACATTAGTAGAGATTCCAGTAAGTTGCAGCAATTGTGTTAACCATTGTTCACCACGCTGCATAGAAATTTCACTCATAATTAGCCTGTAGCCTTTTTCTTAGAACTTTTTGGTTCAAAGGGCAAAGCTTTAACCTCTACAGTTGCCGCTTGTTGTTCCTTTTCCTGGATAGCTACAATTTTTTGCAGTTCCTCTGGTAGAGGTTCGCGGGAAAGAATGTAGGTTTGCAGGGTTTGGAAAACGTTACCAATTACCATGTACATTAATACACCAGCAGGTAGCGGGAAGAACAAAAACATTCCCGAAAAGATCACAGGTGTAATTTTATTAACTGTATCCTGTTGTGGATTACCACCACTGGAATTTTGCCCAGACAGCATTTGGCTAAAATACAAGCTGATGCCAAAGAAGACTATCATGCCGACAATATCCCAGTGAACTACACCATCTGGATCTATTGCCCCTACCCTACCTAAAGCATCAATAAACAGAAATCCTTTATCTGCTGCCAGTCCGGGAATTGTGCCTTGTATTGTCACATCTCCAGGTTGTAAGGCTTCTATGTTGCCTTCGGCATCAATTTTAACTCTATCTTCTCCTTTGGTTATTTTCCATTCAGGAGTTAATTTAGTTTCTGGATGTTCTGCTAACAGAGCCTCAAAGGGTTTGCCCTCCAATGTTTGATATTGGATCTTTGTGTTTTCTCCCACCGCTAACTTATTACCACCGGGAAGAATAGCGGTAATTTTTGTGTGATCCCCATCAGCAATGTAGATGTTTTGGGGAGGAGTTGCAAAGGCTTGGGGTTGAATGCGTTCTATTTGTTCGGATGGAAAGATTTGCAAGTTAACGGAGTAGTTCACACCTGCAAATGGTGAACCCCGCAAAGTTGCAAACAGTGCTAGTAAAACTGGCATCTGTAACAGCAGGGGCAAACATCCAGCTAAGGGGTTGCCAAACTCTTTCTGAACATTCACCATTTCCTCTTGCTGCTTTTGCGGATCGTCTTTATAGCGTTCTTTAACTTCCGCCATCCGCTTTTGCATGAGAGGTTGCACTATTCGCATTCGGCGCATACTGCGAATAGAACCTGCACTCAGGGGATAGAGTGCAAACCGAATGATTAATGTTAAAGCAACGATCGCCAATCCATAGCTAGGAAAAAAACCATAGAAAAAGTCTATGATTGGCAGCATTACGTTGTTCGAGAGAAACCCGATACCAAAATCCATTATTCTAAATCCAACCCAAGGTACTGTAAACTGAACTGAATCTAATTTATCTAAATCGTGATTTATTAGCGACTATCATTGGCTACGGATAGCCGCACAATGGGGACTGGGGACTGGGGATTGGTGACTGGGGACTGGGGACTGGGAAGAAATATTTACCTTCTTTATCCTGACTCCTGACTCCTGACTCCTGCCTCCTGCCTCCTGCCTCCTGCCTACTTTTGAGCATCAGTATATTGGGGATTTTTAGCGGCGACTTTCTCACTTATATAATCATAAGTTTCCCGAAAATTGGGAATAGCCCGTATTTCTAACCGACTACCGTTTTTCAGGGTAAGTACCATATCTCCCCATAAACCTATGGCACGGGGAACTTTTACCACTTTGACTATTTCTGAATAAATTACGTCAGTGCGATCGCGTCCCATCCAACCACCCATCACAGCAACTCGCCGATCAGTGATTTTAAAACGTAACCATAACGCTCTAACTATCGCTCCAATAGTTAATGGTAAACCCACAACCGTTAGCCCAATCAATAAATTGAGAATCAAATCTCCAATATGGGGACCACCTTCATAATAAACTTCTTCACGAATACCCATTTATTACCTCTGCTTTTACCAACAACTGCTCTAATTCTTGCAGAAATTGTTGGCTTACGCACTCAGATTCTGCTGTCTTTGGCTTGACAATCACTACCAATCGCCATCCAGGTGATAACTTAGGCAATATTTGAGACAATGCGGCTGTAATTTGCCGTTTAATCCGATTGCGAACTACTGCTCTTTTACTGACTTTGGTGCTAATGGAAACGCCAATTTTTGTACTAGCTAAATCTTGACATTTAGTTAATTTTATGGTAGCAGCGTCATTATCACTAGAAGTTTCTTGTGGACGTGACGGTTTTAAAGCTCTCAAAGTGAAATGAGAGCTATGACACCGAATTCCTTCCCGGAAAACCGCCTGGAAATCCTTGCGGGATTTTAATCTATATGCTTTGGGCAAAGCCACAGCTTCTCTATTTGCTGGATGCCTAAACGCTTAAACGATGACGACCTTTTTTTCTTCTGGCTCTAATTACTCTTCTGCCAGTTGGGCTTTGCATTCTAGCACGAAAACCAGAGGTTCTCTTTCTCTTCCGACAAGTTCCACCCAATGTTCTTTGCATTTCTTTGTCCTCTTAGGCGATTTTCATAAAAAGTCACAATCTGTTATCTTACCACTTTACAGGCAATAAGAGTATATTTCTGGATACAGTTTCTAGTGATTGGTGACTGGTGATTGGGGACTGGTGATTGGGAAAATACAAATAATTTGCTACCTGTTACCTGTTACCTGTTACCTGTTACCTGTTACCTGTTACCTGTTCCCTTGTTAATTGATGCTGATGAGCCAAGTACCTAAGTAGCGCAACATTGGTACATCTCCAGGGGAGAGGACTTGACAGTTAAAATGGAACATTCCCCCAAAGGCAGGATTTTGCACGTTGGATAGCACTAACTCAACTTTACTACCTGCTGGTACTGGTTCTTCGGGAAATATCTCTATTATCCGTCCTTCTTTATTCCATTTAACTTCACTTAAAGGAACACCTTTTTCTTTGACTCTGACTTCAACTGCTTTTGGATCAAAACTGCCTTTGTAATAATCAGGGTAAGTAATGGCAAATTGGGCAACTGCCAATTTCATTTTTGTGGCGGGTAGTCTGAGTATATATCTATCCGTGGCGTTGGTTTGTCCACCAAAATCTAAACGGAAGGGTAGTTGATTTTCTCCCTTAACACCGCTAAATAGTGTAAAACCTTGTTGTGCCAAACTGACAGCCGGAAAAGTCGTTAATAAACAACCAGTTACAGCTAAAGCAGAAAGTAAACGTCGCATAGTTAGGCTTCCTCTAAATAAATATTATTTCTGAGTTCTCTGTAATCTTCAGTAACAGTCTTGTTAGTATTCTTAACTAAACTTTACTACTTTATACTTAATCATAGACGAAAAATGAAAATAAAAGTGCCAAAAGTACATTTTTACTCTGAAGATGTGACAATCAGGCAAAAATAAGGCTTAATCCTATGGTGTGGGATGTGGGGTGTAAAGTTTTTCTTTGTTTGTGTTGCAGATTGTATAGAGATGTTGAGTAAAATAACATTTTTTTGATAAAAGTTGAAAAAAGTTTTTGCCGATCGCTCCTTAAATTACAATCAATCAATTGTTGAGACTCAACCTTTGTATATTCTGAATCCTGACAAAATCGTGCAGTTAAGTAGAAAATATCAAACTTACCCAATTTAAGTATGGCAGAAAGTAGAAATTAAATTGCACAATCCCGAAAATAATCTGAAGACATAGATATAACATCAAAAAATGCACATAAGATGTGCAGTAACCACAACAGTTGAGAACCATCTAGATCATATTTGCCAATAGCAAAAATGCTTTACACAAGGGTTCAAGACAAAGTTCATGGTTCATGTTGCATTAGTTGTATCAGTTTATTAAAGACGTACATCAATAAATAGCTAAAAATAGCTAACAAATATTAAGTATTTATCTCTAGGAGATTGCATGAAAATAGCAGTAGCTAAAGAAATAGAAGTTTGTGAACGTCGGGTATCATTAATTCCTGACATTGTAGCCAAATTAATCAAACAAGGATTAGAAATTTATGTAGAAACTGGTGCGGGAGAAAAAGCATTTTTTACTGACGCTGACTATGAAGCAGCAGGAGCGAAAATAATTAGTGATCCTGCTACATTATGGGGTGAAGCAGACATAATGTTAAAAGTCAGTCCACCCCAAGAAAGAGAAGATGGACGTTCTGAAATAGACTTACTCAAAACTGGATCTGTTTTAATCAGCTTTCTCAACCCATTAGGAAATCCCCAAATAGCGCAAAAATTAGCACAACGGCAAATTACAGCTTTAAGTATGGAATTAATCCCCCGTACTACCAGAGCGCAAAGCATGGATGCTTTATCTTCCCAAGCATCACTAGCAGGGTATAAAACCGTACTTTTGGCAGCAGCAGCATTACCAAAATATTTTCCGATGTTAACCACTGCTGCGGGTACGATCGCACCTGCTAAAGTATTTATTATGGGTGCAGGTGTAGCAGGTTTACAGGCGATCGCCACTGCAAGAAGACTAGGAGCAGTAGTAGAAGCCTTTGATATTCGTCCAGCCGTCAAAGAAGAAGTACAAAGCTTAGGGGCGAAATTCGTCGAAGTTAAACTCGAAGAAGAAACTACAGCAGCAGGTGGTTACGCAAAGGAAATATCGGAAGACAGCAAAAAACGCACCCAAGAATTAGTTGCTGAACACGTCAAAAATTCCGATGTAGTCATTACCACCGCCCAAGTACCAGGCAGAAAAGCACCCATCCTAGTTACAGAAGAGATGGTAAAAGCCATGAAACCCGGTTCTGTAATAGTAGACTTAGCAGCAGAACAGGGTGGAAACTGTGCTTGTACCGCACCGGGTAAGGATATTGTTTGGAACGGTGTAACAATTATTGGACCAATTAATTTACCTTCATCCATGCCTGTACACGCTAGTCAATTGTACTCTAAAAATATTACTGCATTAATGCAGTTATTGATTAAAGATAAAATGTTACAGGTTAATTTTGCCGATGATATTGTTGATGCTGCTTGTGTTACTTATGGTGGTGAAATTAGAAATCAACGGGTGAAGGATGCTTTGCAAGCTGTTGTGGTTTAGTTTTGAGGATTTTTTAGGAACGAACCGCAAAGAACGCAAAGTACACGTTCACCGAAGGTGTTCCCGAAGGGTAGGAAAGAGTGTTAGAGAGAGATTTTCCGTTTGTTCTCTAAATTCCCTCTGCGCCTCTGCGTGAGCTAACAATTTAACATCTTAAATTAACATGAATGAAACTTTACTAGCGGCTTTATTTGTGCTTGTTTTGGCTTCTTTTATCGGCTTTGAAGTCATTAACAAAGTTCCCCCGACTCTTCACACTCCTTTGATGTCGGGTTCTAATGCTATCTCTGGCATTTCGGTAATAGGTGCAATTCTCGCTGCGGGGGAAAGAAACACCAATTTATCAGTAATTCTCGGTTTAATTGCGGTGATATTGGCAATGGTTAACGTTGTCGGTGGTTTTTTGGTTACAGACAGAATGCTGCAAATGTTTAAAAAGAAGGATGTTAAAGCATGAATACTTTTATCCCTACTGGGATTCAGCTAACTTATTTAGTAGCTGCATCTTTATTTATCTTTGGTTTAAAAAAGCTCGGTTCTCCTGCAACTGCACGTAATGGTAATGTGATTGCTGCGGTGGGAATGTTATTAGCTGTGGTTGCCACTTTATTAGATCAGCACGTATTAAATTACGAGATGATCTTAGTGGGTTTAGTCATTGGTTCTATTATTGGGGCTGTGGCAGCTTACAAAGTGCAAATGACGGAAATGCCCCAAATGGTAGGTTTACTTAACGGTTTGGGTGGTGCATCTTCCGCACTTATCGCTGTGGCAGAGTTCTGGCGGTTATTAGATAGTTCTCAACCTATCACACTCGCTGTCAACATCTCTATGTTATTGGATGTGTTGATCGGTGGTGTGACGTTAACCGGTAGTTTTCTTGCTTTTGCTAAGTTGCAAGGTTTGGTTAGTGGTACTCCTATTACCTTTCCTTTGCAACAACCTGTTAACCTCTTGCTTTTAGGTACATATCTGGCTGGAAGTGCTTATTTAATCATGTCACCGGATAGTTTACCCGTGTTTTTAGCAGTGGTGGCGGTTTCCTTGGTGTTGGGGGTAATGTTTGTATTACCCATTGGTGGCGGTGATATGCCCGTTGTAATTTCGCTGTTAAACTCTTTATCAGGTGTTGCTGCTGCGGCTGCGGGTTTTGTGGTGATGAACAATATGTTAATCATCGCCGGTGCTTTGGTGGGTGCTTCGGGTATCATCCTTACCGAAATCATGTGTAAGGCCATGAACCGGTCGTTATTCAGTGTGTTATTTAGTGCTTTTGGTTCTGTAACTACTGCCAGTGGTGGAGGTGTTGCGGGTACAAGTAATCAAACTGTTCGCAGTATAGATCCTGAAGAAGGGGCGATGATGTTAGGTTATGCCCGTTCTGTGGTGATTGTACCAGGTTATGGGATGGCAGTTGCTCAAGCACAGCATAGCGTCCGGGAGTTGGCAGATCAACTAGAACGCATGGGTGTGGATGTGAAATATGCGATACATCCCGTTGCGGGGAGAATGCCGGGACACATGAACGTATTATTGGCGGAAGCTAATGTACCCTATACGCAGTTATATGATATGGAAGACATTAATCCTCAGTTTGAACAAGCTGATGTAGCGTTAGTGATTGGTGCTAATGATGTGGTAAATCCTGCGGCGCGTAGTGATGCGAATAGTCCGATCTATGGAATGCCGATTTTAGAAGTTGATCGGGCAAAGCAAACTATTGTGATTAAGCGCGGTATGAGTGCGGGTTTTGCTGGTGTGGATAATGAGTTGTTTTATAAGGATAAGACGACTATGTTGTTTGGTAGTGCTAAGGATATGGTGGCTAAGTTGGTTAGTGAGGTGAAGCAACTTTAAGAGAAACGAACCACGAAGACACGAAGAACACGAAGAGAAGAATTTAAAAAACTTGCTTGCCTTGGAGGTTTGATGCTTCTGGGGCAAGTTTTTTTATAGTTTCTTCCGCGCCAATAAGATCACACTTGCAAAAATACTAATATTAGTGGTACAATTGCGACTATAGCGAAATTAGCGACAAATGCGACAAGATAATAATAATCATGAAAATGACAATTCATTTTTAACAACTCTCGAAGTAGCGGAACTTCTTCGCGTTCACCAAAGAACTGTACAAAGATGGATAAAAACAAATCAACTGAAAGCTGTAAAAGTCGGGTTAAAAATTTGGCGTATTAGGCAACAAGATTTAAATAAGTTTCTAGCAGAAAAAGAAGTTAAAAATCCATTAGAGGAAGATATTAATCACAATGGCAACAGGGATACCTAGTAGAAATGGGCGTAATCATAAACAAAATACAACATCTTTCCGAATTGAATATGAAGGAAAAATGCCTATAGAAGATATATTAAAAATTCAGCCGGCTAACTTAAATCATATAATTAGCGTTGAGGGATATCCTAGAAATCAACTAATATATGGCGATAATTTAAACGTTCTTCGCACATTATTAAATAATGATAATGTTGCCGGAAAAGTTAACTTAGTATATATTGATCCACCTTATGCAACAGGTAGCAGTTTTGAGTCTCGTAATAGCAATCATGCTTATCATGATCTCATCGAAGGTGCAGAATATTTAGAATATTTGCGTCAACGTCTTATTTTAATTAGAGAAATTCTCTCAGAAGAAGGTTCTATTTATGTTCATTTAGATGAAAAAATGGCTTGTACTGTCAAAATTATCATGGATGAAATTTTTGGAGTTAAAAATTTTCGGAATTGGATTACTAGAAAAAAATGCAATCCTAAAAACTATACACGCAAACAATATGGTAATGTTGCCGATTTTATTCTTTTTTATACAAAAACAGATAATTATGTATGGAATCAACCTTTTGACGCTTGGACAGAAGACTCGATTAAAAAAGAATATCAATATGTGGAAGAAGGAACAGGAAGACTATATAAAAAAGTTCCTATTCATGCTCCAGGAGTAAGAAAAGGAGCAACAGGTCAACCTTGGAGGGGTATGTCACCACCACCGGGTAAACATTGGCAATATACACCAGAAACATTAGATGAAATGGACGCAAGGGGAGAAATATATTGGTCTGCAAATGGTAATCCTAGAAGAAAAGTATATTTAGATAATAGTCAGGGTATTTCCATTCAAGATATTTGGCTTGATTTTAAAGACGCTCACAATCAAAATATTAAAATTACTGGTTATCCAACGGAGAAAAATCCAGAGATGATGAAACGGATAATTATGGCTTCATCAAATCCGGGAGATATTGTTTTAGATGCTTTTGCAGGAAGTGGAACTACTCTAGCTGTATCTGAAGAATTAGGTAGAAAATGGATAGGCATTGATAATTCTCCATTATCTATTGATACTATAATTAAACGTTTAGTTAATGGTAGTGAAGCAATGGGTGATTTTGTTAATGGCAAAAATGGTAATTGTAAATATAAACAAATAAACTTAATTGACGTTAATAGAATTTTAAAAACAGGTTTGGACTTGTATATTGAAGAATCAGCAAGTTTAGAGTTAATTTCTGGTCAAATCATCAAAAATTGGAATAGTAAACTTAACTATCTAACCAGCTTTGTGTAAATCTCTCGTCTAACATTTTCAAAGTACAAACCATTACTCTACTTTGTCCATATTGTTCTAAATTAGCGTAATCATTCCACATAGAACCTAGAAGTAATCCAGGACCATCATTCAGCATCAATACTTTTAATGGCAAATTGTATGTTTTAGCATAACCCAAAATTTCTGTGATTTTATCTCGATTTCCTCCTATTCTATCATCTTCTTGAGAACCTCCTCTGTCGGAGTCATAACGAGCAAATCCAACTACTAATGGAGTCCCATCTAAGCGAGAGATTAACATATCCGCAGGAATTTGAGATGGAAAGTTATTCAAAGCCTTATGTAACATGACATCTTTCCCCCCACGAATCGGTCCTTTAATAGAATAATCTTTGCTAAATTTTTCGTTAAACCATAAGAAAAAACTTTCTGTTAAATCATACCCTTTTTTTCCTTTTGTCTTGTATTCAAGAAGAAGTGCCATGAGAGTTTCATCAGGTATGGGACGACTGTGCAACTTTTGTTTAACTTCCTCTATCGGACGAAATTTATCACTAAAGTTTCTGATAGTATTAGGTATATCGCCTTTCTTTTTAGTCATTTCTACAGATGTATCTGGAGAGACGTATCTACGAAAAACTCTAAGTAATTGATTTCGTAAAGGATTACGTTCTTTAGAGATCATCTCCAGTAATTCTGTAGACGTTTGTGCTTTATCAACAAGTTCTATAAAGCATACTTGTACTTTTTCATAAAGTATTTTAGCCTCATCTAAGTAATCTGGATAGAACGGTGAATCAAATATAGTAATCCACTTAGATGCTGTTGTTTTGTAACTGGCAAACGTAGTCAAAATTATTTCCTTATTCTCATAAACAGTACAGGTTATTACTATAAGCAATAGTGGTATTTTTGTCCAGGTATTTGTTAAAAAAGCAGTAGTTACTCACCTATAAGTATGCTATATCTGAAACTTCCAAATATCGCTCTCTCTTCTCCTCTTCCTTCGTGTTCTTCGCTTCTTCGTGGTTCGTTAAAAAAGGATGTTGGCGAAAATGATCTATCCTCTGCGTTCTCTGCGTCTCTGCGGTTCGTTTAAAAAGAGATGTTGGGAAGTTGAAGGAGTGCGTTAGCGAAGCTTACCGAAGGTATCGCTTTTGGTGAGGTTGAGAGGTGCGATCGCTGTTTGGGAAGTTGGAGGAAGTGCGTTAGCGAAGCTTACCGAAGGTATCGCTGTTTGGAAGTTGAAGGGATGCGTTAGCGTTAGCTTACCGAAGGTATCGCTGTTTGGGAGTTGAGGGGGTGCGATCGCACTTTCAATATAATTAAACAACACTACGCGGATCAACAACTACAATATCTGCAAACCGCTTAAAATCATCAACATTAAATGTTAATAAATGTGTGATATTATGAGCTAAAATAGCTGCTACTAAACGAGCATCATGTACCTGTTTTCCCATCACTTGATATTTAATCACAAGAGATTCCCACTCAGTAAAAATTTGTGGTGTGTCCAATTCCAATATAAATATCTTTTTAAGTTTTTCGCTTTCTTCTTCAGCTTGAGTAATAGATAAACCTAACCCATTTTTATCCAGAGGTCTTGTAGCAACAGCCCAAAATTCAATTATATTTTGGGGAATAATACATAAAAAATTACCTTGCTTTTTGAGCGTTACAATTGCCCTTTGAGTATCAAGGTGCATAGGACTATTTTTTTGTACTAAACGCAGTAAAATATTAGTATCTACCAGATATTTCATAACATTTCATCTTCTCTGGTATAAATACTATCTCGACTAATAGCTGCATCTGAAAGTGGTGGTGCTACAGCAAAAGCAGGACTATTGATTAAATTCATTAGTGCTGTTTCCCAATCTTCCTCATTTGTTACTTGAGAAAAAGATTTTTCCTCTTTATTTTTCAAACTATCTTCAATTAAAGATTCAAGATAAGATTCAATTGATAAACCTTGTTTATTAGCTTGGGTAATCAGACGATCTTCTATTTCTGGTTTCAATTGTAGCTGTATAGTTTTATATTGTTTCATATTCTTAGATTCTAGTTAATTAATATCAAGTAAAACTTATGATTAACTTGATCTATTAAAAGTATATCAGATTTAAACACCGAAGGTATCGCTTTTGGGGAAGTTGAAGGGGGTGCGTTAGCGTTCGCGTAGCGTCTCGTAGAGATAGCTTACCGAAGGTATCGCTTTTTGGGAAGTTGGAGGGAGTGCGTTAGCGTTCGCGTAGCGTCTCGTAGAGATAGCTTACCGAAGGTATCGCTGTTTGGGAAGTTGAGGGGAGGCGATCACTTTTTGGGAAGTTGAAGGGGTGCGTTAGCGTTCGCGTAGCGTCTCGTAGAGATAGCTTACCGAAGGTATCGCTTTTGGTGAGGTTGAAGAGGTGCGATCGCAATTTTACAGAGAAAGACTTAATACCACAGCTAATGCTTCAGAAATCATCTGCATTTCCGATTGAGAAAGCTGGCCTAATTTTCTTATTAATCGTGTTTCCGAAACCGAACGAATTTGAAAAGTATCAACACCAGAAACTTTTGCCAAACTATTCTCAGTTGATGGTTCTAATTTTACCATCCAAGGTCTAATAGAATACCGTTCTTTCCAATCTGTAACTGGAACAATAACCTTCAAAGGTAAAATCCCAATTGCATCATCATTAACTATAATACAAGGACGTTTTTTACTAATTTCTGTTCCTACAGTGGGATCTAAATTAACTAACCAAACTTCACCTCTATACATAATTTTAATAACTTATTTTAATCTTCATCTGGATATTCATAAAAATCTTCTCCATCTAAATCAGAGAAAACAACTAATTCACCATCATTTGCATAATCTTCAATAGCTGTAATTGCTGCTAACACTAATTGACGTTTTTGTTGTTCCTTTGTTAAAAATTCTTGTTGTTGATTAACTAAATGTAAAGCAAATTCAGCAATTTGTAACCTTTCATTGATACTGAGATTTGGTAAAGATTGAAGAATTGCTTGCGTTTCCATATTAATTTATCTAACTTTGTTTTTAACTAATATTTTGTTTATTATATCATAAGTTGAGTAATAGAAGTAGTGGCTTAAAAAATAGATGTTTGGGGGAGTTGAAGGAGTGCGTTAGCGTTCGCGTAGCGTCTCGTAGAGATAGCTTACCGAAGGTATCGCTTTTGGGTGGTTTGAGGGGATGCGATAGCGAAGCACCAAGCAAAAGCATCGCTGTTTGAGGATGATGGGATTTAGGAGATAGTGCTATAATTTAAATAATCAAATTCCAAGATAAATTATATGCCAGTAGAAGCCATTTATGAACAAGGAACATTAAGACTATCACAACCGATAAAACTAGCAGAAGGAAGTAAAGTACAAGTAATTATCATTCCTCTAGAATCTAATTATCAACAGAAAAAAACATTAGAAATTTTGCAAGAGATTGCTGAACTTCCTTTAGAGGGGAAAACAGATCCTTTTGATGGTAAAGATCACGATCAAGTTTTATATTGTCAATAGTTTATGATTTTTGTAGATATGGGTGCTTGGTTTGCTAGTGTTGTTCCTTCAGATTCCAACCATAAAAACGCTATTTTATGGTTAACTAATAATACAGATTCTTTAGTAACAACTGATTATGTAATTGATGAAACATTAACTTTATTAAGAGCAAGAGGAGAAGCAAAAAGAGCAATTATTTTAGGTGAAGCTTTCTTCTCAGGTAAATTAGCAACTATATATTATTTAACAGAAGAAGATATTCGCCTAACTTGGCAGCTTTTTTGTAGTTATCATGGAAAAGTTAGATATTATCCAAGCATTTTCATTTGATTATCATTTTCGTCAATTTGGTATTTTTCAAGTCGTTCCGTAATGTATCGCTGTTTGGAAAGTTGAAGGGGGTGCGTTAGCGAAGCTTACCGAAGGTATCGCTTTTGGTGAGGTTGAGAGGTGCGATCGCATAGGTTATTGTAGGCGATCGCTATAATATTTAAGCAATAGCAAATTCAGTATATTTCCTTTCATCAGGAGGATGAAAAGCTAAAACAATATCAAGATTAGAAATACCTAACCTCATCAACTCATTAGCTATTCCTTCCTCAGTCCAATCTTCTTCAATCCAAATTTTATCATTTTTAATTCTGACATTAACTTGAATTTTATTTGTTCTTTTCTTCCCATCCCAACCCAAAAAACACCAAATGTAGTGATAGTTATTATCATCAAAAACCAAACAACTTTCATCAGTTAAATTTGTTGCACCAGAAACCCAATTATGATATTCTGTGAGAACTTGTTTAATTGCTATTTGATATTTTTCTACTTTATCCATTGTAATATTTCCTCCTTTTCTACATTCACGACAATGATCAAAATTTGATTTAATTGGACAATCTCTTTAATTGAATCTCTTGTAAAAAAGTTTTGATATGTACTTTCTTTAATAGCCAAATAAATTGTATAGTCTGGTTCTGTGAGAGTAATTAAATTACGATATAAAATATATTTTAGGATTAGTAATTAATCCCACAGGTGCAGAATCTAAAACAATAACCTTACTCATTTTATTTTAAATTGAAATACTATTCATAGATTCAATAATTTCTAAATTTTCTTGTTGTTCTTGTTGATCATCTGATTCATTCCATGACTCAAACAATCTTTTAATATTATTTTTTCTATCTTCTTTTTTAATTGCATCACTTTCATTAATTTCATTAATTTCATTAATAGCATTTTCCCAGTTCTTTAAAGATGTCTGTTTCATCGTCACACTTTGACGAAATAACCGGACAATTTGTAGTAATTCTGGTATGTATTCTTCTGGAGTATGTTCAATTTCTAGTAATAAATCATTGCGGGGTTTCGTTGATGATTTATCTGTAATGGATTGGTGATTGTTAATCATAAAATCCTAGATTTTATTATTTTGGTATATTATCAGTATATCAAGAACTTAGTAAAATTCATTTTAATTCTTAATAAAAATATGATTACTACGCAGTTCTAATAGAATAAACTTTTTCTTGAGTTAACCAAGCTGCATAAAGTAAAGATTGACGAATATCTTCAGCTTCTAAATCAGGATATTCTTCTAAAATTTCCTCTATCGGTTTACCATTAGCTACTAAATTTACCACTAAAGAAACAGGTATTCTCATTCCTCGAATACAAGCTTGTCCTGCCATAATTTGTCTATCAAATGTAATTCTGTCTAAATTTAACATAAAAATATTTGTTCTTCACTATCTTTGATAGTAGCATAAATTTATCTATAAAAAAGAATGTTTGGGAACTTGAGGAGGTGCGATCAACAAAATTAATCTAAATCTTCCTCAGTCAAACCAGCATCTTTCAAAATACTTCTGAGTGTACCAGTAGGTAAATCACGATTACCATGAACAGGGATAGAAAGAATCACACTCATACCTTCCTTAACATAGATATGATGACTACCTGTAATCCTTTTCAAACTCCATCCATAGCGTTAAACAATCTTACACAGAGATTTACCAGAAACGGATTTCATAAAGATAACTCAATTAACTGTTTTTCTGGTTCAACTTCTTCTTGCTGACTAGCAACTTCTAACCAACCTTGAACAGCATCTTTTAACATTTCTAATAAATGTTCATAACTTTCACCCCAGGTATGACATCCTGGTAAAGCTGGTACAGAACCACACCATACACCATCTTCTTCCCAAATAATTGCTTTTATTTTCATGGCCAATTTGTTGGAATAAATATAAATATCATATCAGAAATTATAAAAAATTTCTCAGTAAATCCAAGTAAATCCAACTTAGCGATCACGCAAGTGCTGACTGGTCGGTTCGCTGTTTTGGAGGTTGAGGAAGTGCGATCGCATAGCTTACCGTAGGTATCGTTTAACAACAGAAATTATGATTAAACTGGAAAAAAATCAGCATCTAAAATTTCATCAGAGGAAAAAGGATTATCTTCAGGAAAAATAGATAAAGGAAGTCCAGTTTCAATCGCTGCTTCTTTACGAGCGTGGTGATAACAATTATCCAAAACTTCTAAATAATAGCCTTTTAAACTAGGACTATCTAAAAACGCATCTTGTAATCTTTGACGATGTTCATATATTGTATACAACCAACTATTTGACCTGTTTTGAGGTTGAAAATTGTATTTAAGCAAGTGCATAATTAAAACTCGTAAATTACTTTTTAAAGCATTTTTTTCACTTCTTCCCATACTTTCAACTTCTTCAATTAAATTTTCTAATTCTAATTCTGAAAACTGCTTATTCTTTAATAAAGAAGCGGTTTTTTCAATCCATAAATTATAATCTTCTGCATAAAAATTATTAGTTAATATCATAGATGGATGTGTCATAGTTTTCTCCTTAATTCCTGTAGTTTTTGTCGATTACAAAACGAAGTGCGGAATGTGGGTTAGTAGTGAGGATTTGACTTTACGGTAAAATACTTAATCAAAATTAAACAAATTAAACAGCTAAAAACTTTTGAATCACATCCTGACTCAGTTCTGTGGTGAAACCAGAGGCGACAATACCACCTTTTTGCATGGCGTAATAGTAATCAGCCTGACGGACAAAGTGTAAGTGTTGTTCTACTAATAACACAGAAATCCCTTTGGTTTCTACGATGCGACGTACTGCGGCTTCAATTTCCAGGATGATTGAGGGTTGTATTCCTTCGGTGGGTTCATCTAAGACGAGTAACTGTGGTTCTCCCATCAAAGCACGGGCGATCGCTAACTGTTGTTGTTGTCCACCGCTCAAGTCACCACCCATCCGGGATAACATAGTTTTCAACACCGGAAATAAGCTAAAAACTTCTTCAGAAATTTCTGCTTTTCTTGATTGTTTCTGTCTAGCTTCTAACCCTAGAAGTAAATTTTCTCTGACTGTTAACCGGGGGATGATCTCTCGTCCTTGAGGAACATAACCAATTCCCATTTTTGCCCTTTGGTCTGGAGATTTGGAGTTAATTAATTCTCCATTTAAGTTAATTGTACCACTGCGGGGTGAGAGTAACCCCATAATTGTTTTAAGTAGAGTGGTTTTACCTACACCATTACGTCCAATTAAACAGATCATTTGCCCTGGTGGTACGCTTAAATCTACGTTGCGTAAAATATGGCTTTCACCGTAGTAAACGTTAAGTTGAGAAATTTTTAGCATCAGTTTTTTGATTCTCAATAGCGGTTATGATTTATCTAAACTCCAGACCATCGGGGTTAAAAAACAGCAGTTTTATTCTGGCTGTTCTCCTAGATATACTTCGATCACACGAGGGTCATTTTGGACTTGTTCAAAACTCCCCTGACATAGTACGGAACCTTCATGTAATACTGTTACCGTCTTGGCAATTTGGCGCACAAATTCCATATCGTGTTCAATGACTAGAATTGAATGGCTTTGGGCGAGTGTTAATAGTAGTTGTCCGATATTATAGGTTTCTTCGTCCGTTAACCCTGCAACTGGTTCATCAACTAGTAATAAGTCGGGGGACTGTGCTACTAACATCCCAATTTCTAAACGTTGCTTTTCTCCGTGGGAAAGTAAACCGGCGGGAATGTCTGCTTTAGGGGTTAAACCAACTGTTTCTAATAAGCCTTTAATACTATTGTTTTCCGTAGCATGAGGGGGATTAAATAGGGTGGAAAATACATTTTTGTGGCGGTTAATAGTAATTTCTAGGTTTTCACGGGGGGTTAAGTTGAGGTAAATTCGCGGTGTTTGGAATTTTCGCCCAATTCCTAAGCGGGCGATTTCATGTTCAGGTAAAGAACGGAGATTTTTACCTTTGAATAAAACTCTCCCAACTGTTGGTTGTACTTTCCCGGTAATTACATCCAGAAAGGTGGTTTTTCCCGCACCGTTGGGACCAATTACTACCCGCAACTCTCCCGCATCCATACTAAAGTTGAGTTGATTGATAGCTTTAAAACCATCAAAACTGACGGTGACGTTTTCAGTTTCCAAGATTTTCGCGTTCATGTTGCACTTCTGGGTCTGCTTCTAAGGTGGGATATGTGGGGATTGGGCGGGGGCGATGGAAAAAAGAAATCTCTTGCTTTTTTAACCATCCCATGAGACCGTCAGGTAAGACTGTGACGACTATTAAAAATAGTGCGCCTTGAAAAAATAGCCAAATTTCGGCAAATTGTTCACTTAAAAAAGTGCGGGCATAATTGACTAATAAAGTACCGACTATCGCCCCGGTTAAGGTAGCGCGTCCCCCCACCGCCACCCAAATCACCATTTCAATAGAAAAACCAATATCCATGGTTCGAGGTGATACAGATCCACTTTGAAGTGTATAAAATGCTCCTGCTATACCAGCGATCGCACCGGATACCGCAAACACTAAAACTTTAAATTCTGTGGGGTTATAGCCAGAAAATCGCACCCGACTTTCATCATCTCGAATAGCGATTAATAATCGCCCAAAGCGTCCACTTGTCAACCAGCGACAAATACCATAGGTGAAGGCCAGAACAAGTACCGTCAGGGTATAGAAAATGAATTGGGTTTGGGAGTCACTGACATTGACCCCAAATAAGGTTCTAAAACCTGTGAGTCCGTTAGTACCGTTAAACAGTTGTTGTTGACCATTAAAGAAGTTGAAAAATATAATTACTGCGGCTTGGGTCAATATGGAAAAATAAACCCCCTTGAGGCGATTACGAAATACTAAGTATCCTAATAATCCCGCTAGTAAGCCGGGAATGAACACCACCGCCACGGTAGCGACGGGAAAAGAATAGAAAGGATACCAAAACCAAGGAAGTTCTTTCACTCCATACAACCCCATAAAATCAGGTAATTCCCCTGAGGGGACTTGGAGTTTTAGGTACATGGCGATCGCATATCCCCCCAAACCAAAGAAAATCCCATGTCCCAAACTCAGCAACCCGGTATAACCCCAGATTAAATCTAGACCCAAAGCCACAATAGCCAGGGACAAAAACCGCCCCAGTAGATTCAACCGAAACCCCGACAGCATTGCTGGTATAATTAAAATCAGGATCAGTGCGATCGCTACCACCGCCCCAATCTCAATTAAAATTAACCTTCCTCCCTTCTGACTCATGCTCTGCGTCCTTTGTGGTTTAAACATCAACAGTACGACCTTTCTGGGGAAAAATTCCCCCAGGCTTCCACTGTAAAAACGCGATAATCAGTGCAAACACTAACACCTTAGCCATACTTGTGGTTGCAAAGAAATTCAACAAATCGGCTAAAGGTTGAAGAGGAGATAATACCAAGGCTAGAGTCCCAGAACCAATTAAGAAATTAGCCGTACCAATTCCCAAAGCCGCCATAATAGTTCCTGCTAAATTCCCCACACCACCGACTACTACTACCATAAAGGTATCAATAATATAATTTTGTCCGGTGTTGGGTCCTACAGAACCGAGTAAACTAATAGCACAACCAGCTACACCAGCCAACCCCGAACCCAGAGCGAAGGTGATAGCATCCACCTTTTGAGTAGGGATACCCAAACAAGCACTCATACTGCGATTTTGGGTGACAGCACGAATCCTTAATCCCCAGTTAGAACGCTGTAAAAATAGATAAATTCCTCCTACACAAATTATTGTCAAAGCCATAATAAACAAGCGAGCATAAGGTAATTGGAGACCACCTACAGACATTCCCTTTTGCAACCAACCAGGAGCAGTCACATCTACATTTTGAGCGCCAAACCAAGGTTGAGTAAACACCTGTTGCTCACTCAATAAATTTCCCATTGTTATTGTTATACCCAGAGATAGTAACAACAACAATCCTACAAACCATTTACTAACTTTCCCCCCATTACTCCGAGCATTTAAAACCCGTAAACCTCCAAAAAACAACACACAAAATAGGAAGATGCCAACTACTAATAACCAATTCACACTGCGAACAAACTGTTGAAAAATTAAACTCACCCCCCAAGTAGCTAGGAGAGTTTCTAAAGGTCGTCCATACAGATAACGAATCACCCCCCGTTCTAACACTAACCCCACAAGAGCAGTGAATAGAAAAGCAATCATCAAAGCCAAAAATATATAAGAATCAAACCACACTCCCCCCAACTGTTTGCAGCCATTTTGTACCACAAAAGTCGTATAAGCTCCCAACATCATCAATTCACCATGGGCCATATTAATCACGCCCATCAAACCAAATATAATGGCTAGTCCCAAAGCAGCAATTAATAATACTGCCCCAATACTAATACCATTAAATAAAGCTTCCAAAAAACCTATTAACACTTATTTATCCTCAAAAAATATCAATAGTCAATGGTCATTGACTATTGACCATTAACTTAAACTTGCTTGTACTTACCACCTTTAGCTGGGTCTGACCAATCACAGCCAAATCCTTTAGTTTCTGGAACAAATTGATTCCAAGGAATTGGCTCTACTGGTGCGGGGGTAGCATAGACAATATCGAATAAACCATCTTGTCTCACTTGACCAATGCGGACAATTTTCGACAAGTGATGATTGGCGTTCATGGTCACTTTACCTTCTGGTGCATCTAAAGTTTGACCATAGGCCGCAGCGCGAACTTTATTTAAGTCAGTTGTTCCAGCTTTTTCTACTGCTTGTTTCCATAAATAAACGGCGATGTATGCTGCTTCCATGGGGTCGTTAATTACCCGGTCTGCACCATACTCTTTTTTAAAAGCTGCTACAAACTTTTTATTTGCAGGTGTGTCTACTGTTTGAAAGTAATTCCAAGCTGCATAGTGACCTTGGAGATATTCAACACCAATGGCTTTAACTTCCTCTTCTGCAATACTTACAGACATAGAGGGATATTTATCTGCTGTTAATCCAGCCCCTTTTAATTGTTTGAAAAATGCCACATTGCTGTCACCATTGAGGGTGTTATAAATTACGCCACCATTGGGTAAAGCTTGCCTAATTTTAGAGATGATAGGTGTAACTTCTACGTTACCAAGTGGTAAATAATCTTCACCAACAGTTTTTCCACCTAAAGCCTGCAATTGAGCTTTAATAATGGTGTTGGCAGTCCGGGGAAATACGTAGTCAGAACCTACTAAAAAGAATTCTTTGCCTTTATTTTTTAACATCCAATCAACAGATGGTTCAATTTGTTGATTGGGAGCCGCACCAGTATAGAAAATGTTTTTAGAACATTCTTGACCTTCATACTGTACTGGGTACCAGAGCATATGGTCTTTACTCTCAAATACCGGCTTAACATTCTTGCGACTAGCAGAGGTCCAACAACCAAAAATGACAACAGTTTGATCTTGATCAATTAGTTTGGTAGCTTTTTCTCTAAAGGTATCCCAGTTAGAAGCGCCATCTTCAGTAATCGCTTGAATTTGTTTACCTAACACACCACCAGCAGCATTAATTTCTTTAATTGCTAATCTTTCAGCATCAACAACGCTTCTTTCACTGATGGCCATTGTCCCGCTCAAGGAGTGTAAAATACCTACTTTGATGGTACTATTGCTATCTGTAGCGGTATCACTACTGCCATTGGTAACAGTATCAGTAGCAGTGGGTGAGTCATTCCCGCAAGCCTTGAGTAAAAGGCTAGTACCGATAGTTGCAGAACTATAAAGTAAAAACTTCCTTCGGTTAAATTGTTTACCCATATTTTGGTTATTTTGTTACACTATCAGATTTGATGATAGTTCGACACTTTACTATGAAAAAGTTATCTAATATACAAAATTTTAATAAAGAAGCGGTTTTTTCAATAGACTTCTCCGAAAAAGATGTAGGGACAATTCATGAATTGTCCCTACGAATGGGTTTCAGGTTATGCTTATGTAATTTTCGGAGATGTCTAATACATAAATTATAATCTTCTGCATAAAGATTATTAGTTAATATCATAGGTTGATGTGTCATAGTCTTCTCCTTGGTAAAGATTTAAATTAAACTTTTAATTTGCGTCTTTGCGTGAGATAAAAAAGGATTTTACGAAGTTAAAGAAGTGAATATAAATTATCCAGCAATAGGAATTTCCATGATAAAAAAAGCGATTAACTACAAAACATTTCCCAGTTAATCGCTTAATAAATATCATCAACCCCTAGGTAAAAGCTGATTACTGATTACTGATAGCTGAATGCTTACGTATTTTTTCCCTAAAACTACTTTACAGAAACAGCATCAACATCAACCGTATTATCTACAGTATTATCTGTAGATGTAGACTCATTGACGCTAGATTCAACATCACCTTTACGAGCTTTCCAACCGTCAATTACCAATCCAGAAACTTCTGAAACCAGCAATGTTAACAAAACCAGGTCATCAATTTGACCAACAACAGGGATAAAATCAGGAGCAATATCAATAGGACTAACAAGATAAGCTATTGTACCGATAATTACCCACCAACGATATTTAGGGTTACGCAGTACATTGCGATACCAAGTGTAAAGCGATTGAATAGAGAAGCTCATATTTTTAACCTCTAGTACCTGCAATTAACTTCTATTTTGGCAAATTATCTTCTAAACTCCCGGTAGGAATAACCGCCCTTTGGAGTATAGAAGATGGGTAATAGTCATGCTTTGTTAACTACTTAGGGTTTGCTGAAAAAGTCTTGTCGTGGAGACAGGGAACTCTTAACAGGGAACAGTTTCAAGAGTTCGATGGGAGCGATTTTTCCTTTGTGTAGAAATTAAATGCAAGGTTTTTGAGTTCCCACCTCGTAAAGTCTTGCACTTTTTTAACTTCCAGCAGGTTAAGACCCTTTACTTGTAATATTTTCACATTTATTCAGCAAGCCCTATTTGGTTGTTTTTGGTTTTGGACATATTGCTTGACGGTTTCCAGGGAAGCACCGCCAACAGATATAACGCAATAAGCATCTGTCCAAAAACTAGGATCTTCTTTTTTCCAATAAAACTGTTTTAGATATTCCTGAAATTCGCTTCTAATAATTCTGCTAGATGCAGATTTTAGCGAACTAACAAATTGAGAAATATTGTTGTCTGGGTGTAAGTCTACCAATAGATGAACATGATTTTCTTCTCCACTAAATTCGAGTAATTTACTCTTTCGCTTAGAGCATACACGGTCAAGAACTTCTTGTAGCTTACCTAATATTGCTTGATTGATAACATCCTTATGATATTTGGTTACTAGCACTATATGTAACTGAATGTTGTAAACAGCATGAGAAGCCCTGTTTAGGGTAGTTTCCATATTGACAACCGATTATAGAGTGACTATAATTAACAATACATCAAAACCAAAGAGGTGATAAATAGTGGCATTGCGTAGAGCAACATTTAGACTATATCCAACCCAGAAAATAAATGAAACATTGCTCTACCACCGCAGACTCCACAAGGATCTGTATAATGTTGCTGTTTATCACCGCAAAACCGAATATCAAAAGTTTGGTAAATCGGTTAAATATCTAGATCAACAAAATTGTCTACCAGAGTTCAAGGAGCAGTGGACAGAATATAAACATATCAATTCCCAAGCATTACAAGCAACACTAAAAAGAGTTGACTTTGCATTCAACAGATTTTTGGTGGGTTTAGCAAAATACCCCAAACTAAGATCAATTAGACATTATTCTGGTTGGACATATCCATCTGGTACAGGATGGAAAGTACACTCAATTGGCGATAACGGTTATTTGGAATTAGCTAAAATAGGTCAAATTCAAATGCGTGGTAAAGCTAGGTTATGGGGAAATCCTAAAACCTGTGATATTGTTTACCGCAAGGGTAAATGGTATGCCTCTATCGCATTAGAAGTTGATGATGAAATACTCAAAAATAGTCGTCAAACCAATACCGGGACAATAGCAATTGATTTAGGTTGTACAGATACAATTGCTTGGACTAATGGTGACAAAGATGGACTAATTGAAGCACCGAGATTTTTGAGTAAACAGAATAGTAATGGAGAGAGGAAACCTACAAAGTGGATATTTTAGATTTGTTTAACAAGGGCGGTCCAGCGATGTGGCCTTTGCTGGTGCTGTCAGTCCTATCTTTGAGTGTGATTTTTGAGCGTCTTTGGTTCTGGTTGCGGATCTTGACCCAGGAAAAAGAAATTGTAGAGCGCGTTTTAGATGCTGCTACCGATAATTGGGAAATAGCTACGGAAATCGCCCAAAAAGCCATTGATCAGCCCATAGGACGTTTTCTCTATGCACCCCTACGCTTACAAAAAAGTGATGCGGAAACCTTCCGACTAGCGTTAGAGTCCACAGCAGCAGAAGAAGTAGCAGGGATGCGGAGAGGAGAAAAACTCTTGGAATCTGTGATTGCTCTCTCCCCACTGTTAGGATTATTGGGTACGGTTTTAGGTTTGATTCAGTCCTTGCGAGCAATTAGAATAGGTGACTTGGGTACTGAATCTACAGCTGGCGTAACTACAGGGATTGGCGAATCTTTGATTAGTACGGCCGCTGGGTTAATAGTTGCGATCGTCACTTTGGTATTTTATCGCCTGTTTCAAGGTTTTGTTGTTAACCAAGTTAAAGTTTTTAATAAAGCTGGCAATGATTTAGAGTTGCTTTACCGTCAGTCTCCACCAGATCCCAACAAAAGTACATTAGGAATAGTACGGGAACCCACACAGGAACGTTTTACTTCACCCCGTAAGCGACGCAAAAATAATTCTACTCCAACCCCAGAACCAGCTTCAGATACAACAGATAAAACAGACCAAAATCCCTTTCCTGACTCCCCACCAGAGCTAGAAAATGAAAGTTAACTTACATACTCCCATCGAAGAAGTTCAAATTCAAATCATTCCTTTAATTGATGTTGTTTTTTGTATCCTGACTTTCTTTTTGTTAGCAGCTTTGCAATTTACCAGACAACAGGCAATTAATGTGGATTTACCCAAAGCCAGCACAGGTACTACTTCCTCTGCTAGTTCACAGCTACGAAGTGACATTTTACCTGTAACTATTGATGCTGTTGGTCAAATTTACATTGAAAAAGAAGCTGTGAGACGGGAAGAGTTGCAAGCACGATTAAAGCAGTATATCCAAACAAATCCTAATGGTATTTTGTTGCTGAATGCCTCTCGTACAGCAACTTATAATGATGTGATTCAAACATTAGATTTGCTCCGACAAGTGGGAGGTAATCGTGTTTCTTTGGGAATTATTCCTGGAGCATCTCAACCACTGACTAATTCACCAAACTTGTCTACTACCCCGGTTGTACCAATACCTAATACTGTACCAACACCGGGAACTGACCCCCAAAATAATTTTAACCCTTCTCTACCCTCTGCACCCAATCCATTTCCAGCACCAGAGCAAGGGATTAATCCGGGAATTTCGCCCATAGTTCCCAACAACACCACACCCCAAGTACCTGTACCGCAAAATAGCGATTCTGCACCACAAAGGTGACACAATTTTAATCAGATTTTCTCAGTCTAAATTCCCTCAAACCCGGTTGCATAATATGGGCTAGGGGGAATTTTATTTTTAGCAATATCAAGAAATATTAGATAAACCTAAAGATATTTAAAATAAATCACTGTAGAGAAAAAACCTCTGCTAATTTATAAATAATTGGTTAAGCTACAAAGATTTTCCCATCAATAGACCAAGTATTTTATCGCGTAAATTCCGCTATCAGCACTCAGTGGGCGATTAGAAATCGCGGCTACATAGGCAAAACTCACCGAGGTGGATTTGGTTTGTGTAGTAGCGAATTATATTCGCCGATAGGGAAGCTTTTAAAACATTCTCTGACTTGATCGCCAATCACCATTTACGTTTCAAGGGTTGCGGCAATGAATATTACGACTCTGTTAATTGTTTGGATAGTCACGTCTATCAGTTTGTGGATTATTAGTAAGTTGCCTGTGGGTGTGGAAATTGATTCTCCACAGAAAGCGGTTTTTTCCGCAGCAGTTCTTGGTATTATTACCGCATTAGTTAGACCCATTTTAGGCGTTGTATTTACGATACCAAATTTAGCCACTTTTGACTTATTATCTGGTATCTTTACATTCATGATTGCTGTTGTTTGTTTTAGTATTGCTGCTTGGTTAGTAGAAGGTTTTCGCTTACGTTATGGGATTTGGAGTGCTGTTTTAGGGGCTTTTGCACTCACCATTATTAACAATATAATTTACAAATTACTGGGTGTGTAAATAGTTCATGATTCGTAATTCGTAATTCGTAATTCGTAATTCTTAATTGTCAGCATTCAGCTATTGGCTTTCAGTAGTCAGATTTTTAATGCTTACAGAAAAATCACTATTTGATAATTAACAAATTTATCAAATATTCTGACTCCTGACCCCTAAGTTCTGAATTCTTACTTGTAATGAGAATTGACAGCTTTGTACATTTTTCTCGTTGTCAATTAGGTTGCTTGGCATAAATAATCAATAATTTAATTTGATGCTCTGCAACTTTTAATTACGAATTACGAATCACGAATTACAGATTATTCGTTACTGGGAGGAGCTACCGGAGCAGTGGATTTTTGCTGACGTTGATCGCGTTTTTTCCGATCTGCAGCCAGCATATCTGCCATTACTATCAGTGCTTGTGCCATCTTATCGAGATTAGAACGATATAGCTCTAAATCCTTGGTAATTTTATCTTCAGATAGGTGTAAACCTAGAGCGATCGCTTTTAGCCCCTCATTACGTTGCTGGTCATCTTTGACAAATTCAGCATCTGCCAATTCCAATAATGAAAATAAACCAATGGCAAACAAGCGGCTGTATTTAAAATGAGGATTTTGAGCAATAGCTTGTAGTTGTGCTTGCAAATCGACATCTTGATAGAATTGAGTGGTTTGGCTCAACCAAGCAATTAAATCCTTAACTGGCAAACTATGTGCTACAGCTTGCAATCTAGCTGCATCTTGTCGATACCGTTGGGGATCTTGCTCTACAGCCTGAATCATGGCTTTAAAAATAGATGCTAAGTCCTGTTCCGGTTGATAGCCTTGCATGAAGCGGTCAAAAGTGGTGACAACCCCCAAGGCATAAATTGGATTGTAGCTAAAATCAACATTTACTGACAGCAGATGCATTTCCACCATCAACTCTTCCACTACCCGACGGTAAATAGTGTTGATGGGACGGGTATGAAGATTATAGAAAGTTCGCTTTGTATCAGAGACGGTACGGACGTTATTCACAAAGAAAATGTTAAGGGCGACGTATTTTTATTTTCTCGTTTAAAGGCTACTTTGCCAAGTTATGCAAGATATGAGGTTAACAGCTAGTTTCGCAAAAATTCTCTTTTTCCCCTTCTGACTCCTGACTCCTGACTCCTATTCGTTCTTGACCAAGTTGAGGAATAATCTTTCCAAAGCTTCTGCTTCAGTTTCAAAAATTTCAAAGACTGTATCCATCATTGTCACCTCAAAGACAAGTTTGGCCTCTGGATGGATATTGCAGATCAGGAAACTACCCTTCGCTTTATCAGCATCACGCATTCCCGCCACTAAGGAAGTAAGACCAGAACTATCAATAAAATTTACCTGCTCCAGATTGACAACTACATGACGACTGAGTTTAGAAATACACTCTTGTAACTTCAGGCGAAATTGCCAAGCAGTAGTGATGTCTAAACGATGATCAGTTGGTTTCAAGACAATTACAGTATTCCCGTCTAGGTTTGTATAGGTTTTTTGGTCTATATTCACTGTTGTCTCCGTGATATTGTCCTGAAAATAAACTACTTTTTCACTTTTTTATATAGACTTCATAAATTGGTGATTGTTTAAATTTCACCATCAACCGTATATTTTCCAGAATCCTCAATCAGCTAATTAAATCAAATATTACAGGATTCTCTCTGTTTGATCTTGAACATGAGCCGGCTATAACTACAAACTGAGAATTTTGACTCAATGCCTATATTGTAGTAGTTTAACTAACTGCAACAGTGGTAAGTATCTGGATTCACTAAATTTCCCATTAATCTATTGAGGCTGGGTTTGGGGAATTTTCGGTTTCTTGGTGAATGGAAAGCAGAGTTCTCTAGAGATAAAAGTGTATCTTTCTCAGACAAAAGCGACTATTTGCCTAAATATCCTTTACTAAAACCAGATCACAAATATCTTCTTTCATCCTATTTCCTCAAACCAGCCCAAACCCTTGATTCTTCATCGACCAGCCCCAGTCCTGTCTCCTGGATCTAGATAAATGTGTGGAATTTTACTGTGTTACCAACACTTGTTACTGTTGATTTAGTTTCCAGTTTATCCAATCTTGTGGTTTCAGAAAAGTTTCATAAAGTTCAGCTTCGGGAGAATTGGGTTCTGGTTGGTAGCCATATTCCCAACGAACTAGAGGTGGTAGAGACATGAGAATTGATTCTGTGCGTCCATTGGTTTGCAGACCGAAAATTGTGCCTCGGTCATAAACCAAGTTAAATTCTACATATCTTCCTCGACGGTATAGCTGGAAATTCCGTTGGCGATCGCCATATTCCATGCCATTTCTTTTCTTGACAATTGGCACGTAAGCTGGTAAAAAAGCTCTACCACAATCTTGCACCAAAGAAAATAACTGTTCCCAAGTGCGTGGAGGTAATGCTCCCACCTGATTACTATAATTTGCGGCTTCTCCTTTGGGATCAGGTCCGCGATAAATAGCACCTTGACCATCTTGGTAATCTAAAAACAGACCGCCAACACCTCTAGTTTCCCCCCGATGTTTGAGATAGAAATATTCGTCACACCAGCGTTTAAACACAGGGTAATATTCTGGGTGATGTTGATCGCAAGCTTGTTTCAAAGTTTGATGGAAATGAGCCGCATCGTCAGCAAAGGGGTAATAAGGTGTTAAATCCGCACCACCACCAAACCACCAAACTGGACCTGCTTCAAAATAACGGTAATTTAAATGGACTGTAGGTACATAAGGATTACGAGGGTGTAACACCAAAGAAGTACCAGTAGCATAGAATCCGTGTCCTGTTGCTTCTGGGCGCTGGGCTAAAATTGACGGGGGGAGATGGGAACCCCAAACTTCAGAAAAATTTACACCAGCTTGTTCAAAAATAGCGCCATCACGCAAGACACGCGATCGCCCACCACCCCCTTCTGGACGCTCCCAACTGTCTTCCATAAACTTACCAACACCATCCAGTGCTTCTAACTCGTTGGTGATTTCGTCTTGCAACTGTTTCATAAACTGACTAACTCTGGACTGAGCGTCAGGTGCTGGGAGAAATTTGGATGATTCTGTTGTGATAGTGGGGGTTTGCGAGTTGGTCAACATAGATTCCCGAACCTAAAATTACAATTTTTGTGCAAGCTACAAATTTCCATTTTAAAAATTTCTTGACAATTAGAGCCAAAAACCTGGCGCAATTTGCCAAAACTGCTTTTTCTGATGAGTGGTCAAAACCAATAGATTATCTTGACCATGCCAATTTTAGATTTTAGATTTTGGATTTTGGATTTTGGATGATTTTTTACTTCCAGCCCCGCCCTCAATCTCAAATCCCCAAACTGCGTCCCTTTGTCGGCGCAGTCAATCTAAAATACTCGCTGCGCTGCGTACGCTTCGCTAACGCAAATCTAAAATCCAAAATTGATTGACTAAAGCTATTTTCCATCAAATGCGTATAGGCTTGTAGATTCATTAAGTTTCTTTGCAATAATTATGGAGATATTTCTGTTATGAACACCAGAACCTAGAGAATTAGTCCACAAAGCAGTCGATTTTCTGTATGGTATCTGTAGTGAGTAGATAGCTTGACTCAAATTTTCCCAGATGCCAGAGTCACCAGACAGATTGTAGCCAGGAGGATTAGGACAGTGCAAGGTTGGTTATCCAAATTCATCCACCGCAAACGTCGTCGATTTTGTGCTTCTCTGGTGCGGACTTATCGAGAGATCAGTTCTGCTTCTGTAGATGAACTTTGGTTAAAGGTGGCTGACTTAACAGATGTTTCCTGGCATCCACTCCTCAAAAGCACTAACGTACCATTAGGATTAGTACCCAAACCCGGATTAATTTTCCTAGCGGTAACACGCTTTTGGCCAGTTCCCATCCAGATTTTTGTAGAACGGGTAAATCCTAAAGAGATGTTAAGTATCCGCGTTTTGGCAATTCCTGGGATTGAGGAACGGATCACATACCAAGTAGAGTCAACGGTTTGTGGCAGTTATTTGTCTTATTCTGTAACACTACGTGGCTGGTTATCACCTCTAATTTGGTCTTTGTCCCGTCCCTATGTAGATCGAGTAGCACGGTCTTTAGTAGAATCTGTAGAAAAAGCAGCACTGCAAGCAGTTTCCGGCAAGAAAAAATCTCTCGATGACAGTTGTTTTGATTTTTAAGTGACTGGGGACTGGGGAAGAAGCAGGGGAGCAGGGAGCAGGGAGAAATTATTTATATTTTCAATCACCAATCACCAATCACCAGTAACCAATCACTAATGCCCCAAGAAAGTTAAGATTCAAGTAGGAGAACATGAAAATTTTTTAAGCTTTATTAAGGCGGCAACGGTACAAACGCTATGTATGATGTCCTCAATTCCCAGTCAGTCCTAGAAGTGTTGCGACCAGTGGAAGATCCAGAACTTCGCAAAAGTCTGGTAGAACTGAATATGATTCGCAACGTCAAAATTGACGGTGGCAAGGTTAGCTTTACTTTGGTGTTGACTACTCCCGCCTGTCCTTTGCGAGAATTTATTGTCGAAGATTGTAAAAAAGCTGTGCAAAAACTGCCTGGTGTAACAGATATCAGCGTAGAAGTAACAGCAGAAACACCCCAACAAAAAAGCCTACCGGATCGCACTGGTGTGGCTGGGGTGAAAAATATTATTGCGGTTTCTAGCGGTAAAGGTGGTGTTGGTAAAAGCACAGTTGCCGTAAATGTGGCAGTTGCTTTGGCACAAACAGGGGCGAAAGTTGGTTTGCTAGATGCTGATATTTACGGACCCAATGATCCCACCATGTTGGGTTTAGCTGATGCAGAAATTACTGTGCGCTCCACAGAAACTGGGGAAATTCTCGAACCTGCATTTAATCATGGAGTCAAATTAGTATCAATGGGCTTTTTGATTGACCGCGATCAACCAGTTATTTGGCGTGGTCCAATGCTCAATGGCGTAATTCGTCAATTTTTGTATCAGGTGCAATGGGGAGAAATTGATTATTTAATTGTCGATATGCCTCCGGGAACTGGAGATGCTCAGTTAACTTTAACCCAAGCAGTACCAATGGCAGGAGCAGTAATTGTGACTACACCTCAAAATGTCGCATTACTGGATTCTCGCAAGGGTTTGCGGATGTTCCAGCAAATGAATGTACCAGTATTAGGGATTGTGGAGAATATGAGTTATTTTATTCCTCCCGATCAACCAGATAAACAATATGACATTTTTGGTTCTGGTGGAGGTTCAAAAACTGCTGCCGAATTAGATGTACCACTTTTGGGCTGTGTTCCTTTGGAAATTTCTACCAGAGTTGGTGGAGATAGTGGTATACCCATAGTGGTTTCTGATCCAGATTCAGCTTCTGCTAAAGCTTTAAAAGCGATCGCTCTAGCTATCGCAGGTAAAGTATCAGTTGCTGCTCTGACATAAGCAAGAAGGCAGGAGGCAGGAGGCAGGAGGCAGGAGGCAGGATAGAGTTTTTTTCTTCCCAGTCCCCAGTCCCCAGTCCCCAGTCCCCAGTCCCCAGTCCCCAGTCCCCAGTCCCCATTTAAAACTCAAGTCGCTCTTCGCACAATGTTGTTAAAACGTTCGCTCCCTAAAGTCCGCTGGCAATATTGGATTAAGCCTTGGCAGCAGGTAGATTGGCTATTATTTTGCCTAGCTGTTGCTGTCAGTATGTTTGGTGGACTTATGATCCTCAGTACAGAACTGAATAAGCCAGTAACTGACTGGTGGTGGCATTGGCTGATGACTGGTATTGGATCAATCATTGCTCTGTTTTTGGCTCGTTGTCGCTACGAAAACTTAATGCAGTGGCATTGGATCACTTATGCTCTGACTAACTTTAGTCTGATTTTGGTGATGGTGGTTGGTACAAGTGCCAAAGGCGCACAGCGATGGATTAGTATTGGTGGGTTTCATGTGCAACCATCAGAATTTGCTAAAGTTGGTCTAATTATTAGCTTGGCTGCTTTGCTACATAAACGTACAGATCCTACATTTGATAGTGTTTTGCGTTCCCTGGCGATCGCTGCTGTTCCTTGGGGATTAGTATTTGTACAGCCAGATTTGGATACATCACTGGTTTTTGGGTCAATAGTTTTAGGAATGCTCTATTGGGCAAATGCTAATCCTGGTTGGTTAATTTTGCTGGTTTCGCCTGTATTCTCAGCAATTTTATTCAGCATACCTTGGCCTTTGTCCAACTCAATAGTTCTCTTTGAAAATATTTCTCTTACTCCTTTGGGTTTAGCCTGGGCAGGAGCTATGGGAATTGTGGGTTGGCAAACTTTACCTTGGCGTAAATTTGGACTTAGTGGTATTGGTACATTATGTCTCAATATGCTCGGTGGTGGACTAGGTGTTTTTGCCTGGAATCATCTATTAAAAGAGTATCAAAAAGATAGACTGACTGTATTTATTAATCCTGAACTTGACCCCCTTGGTGCTGGTTATCACCTAATTCAATCTCGAATAGCCATTGGTTCTGGGGAAATCTGGGGATGGGGTTTGTTCAAAGGCCCAATGACACAACTAAATTTTGTCCCTGAACAGCATACTGACTTTATTTTCTCTGCTGTGGGTGAAGAATTTGGTTTCGTGGGTTGTTTAATTTTACTTTTCGCTTTCTGCTTAATTTGTTACCGACTATTACACGTAGCTCAAACCGCCAAAGATAATTTTGGTTCTTTGTTAGCTATTGGTGTTTTGTTAATGATTGTGTTTCAGTTAATTATTAATGTAGGTATGACCATTGGTTTAGTTCCTGTTGCCGGTATTACCCTACCTTGGATGAGCTATGGACGTTCTGCCATTCTGGCAAACTTTATTGCCTTGGGAATTGTGGAATCTGTGGCTAATTTCCGGCAAGGGCAAAAATATTATTAAATGGGACTGGGGACTGGGGACTGGGGACTGGGGACTGGGTAATCAATTTGATTTTCCCAATCACCAATTACCAATTACCAATTACCAATCACCATCAACTAATATTAAGCTAATAAAAGAGAACAAATTGAGGGTAAAAACATGATTCTGCCTGGAGCCACTGTTCGCGTCAAAAATCCCGCAGATACATACTATCGGTATGAAGGACTTGTGCAACGAGTAAGTGATGGTAAAGTAGCTGTACTGTTTGAAGGTGGTAACTGGGACAAAATTATTACCTTCCGCTTGCCAGAATTAGAACTCGTAGAAACTACTGCCAAGAAAAAAGGAAAATAATTCTTTCGTCATTAGTCATCATTAGTCATCATTAGTCAGTTGTCATTTGTCAGTTGTCATTTGTCCACAGTTGATAAAAGACAGATGATAACTGATAACTGTTAACTGATAACTGATTATCATGCGTCTACCCTTACCACAGTTTGCGACAGGCGATCGCCATCCTCACCACATTGCGGAGGTGATCGAAACCACAACTACCGAATTTTTGGCGCAATGTCTAGAACCAGAAGACTTGAGTTTTCCAGTTATGCCACCTTTTGGTAGTTGGGTTTGTGCTGTAGATGAAGAATCTGGGAATCAAATCTATGCTGTAGTATATCATGCCACAACTATGCCCATAGATTCTGTACACCGGGCTAGGGCGTTGGGTTTGTCTTTGCAAACTTTGCGAGAAGAACAACCCCAGATATTTGCTATGCTCAGAACAGAATTTCGGGCGGCAATTGTTGGATTTGAGCAGCAGTCACAAAATCTCAGTAACCAAGGAGTGTATCAGTATCTCCCACCACGTCCGCCCCAAATACATCAAGCGGTTTATCGGTGTCAACCAGAAGCGATCGTCAGGTTCACAGAAAAATTAGATTTTTTAAGGACGTTACTTTTGATTAATGGTGCGCCAGTAGAATCTTTAGCTGCATCTGCTATTCGTGAAGTTTACCAATTACGCAAAGCTGACAGAGAATGGCTGATTAAAGCTGGTCGCCATCTCAGTGTACTGCTAAAAGACGATTATGATCGACTACGCTTTATTTTGAGCCAAATTCACCCATAGGGAATAGGGAATAGGGAATAGGGAATAGGTAGCGAGCAGGGAGCGACAAAACTTCAACATTTAACATTCAACATTCAGTATTCAGTGTATAACTCCTGAGTCCTGGAAATTTTTGAACTCCTAATAGCTGATAACTGACAACTGATAACTGATAAATGTTTTTTATGATGCCACTTGTGTCACAAGTTCTGACGTTAGATCCAACCTTTCAAGTTCTAGGACCAGAACCTATTGTTCCCTTGGCTATTTTACTGTTAGTTATTTTTGTTATACCTATCCTCTTTGAGCGACTAAGATTGCCAGCATTAGTAGGTTTGGTTGGCTCTGGAGTGGTACTAGGTCCATCAGGTTGGCGCTTATTTGAACCTGAATTGCCAATGATGGCCTTGCTATCAGACATTGGGTTAGTTTACTTGATGTTTATCACCGGATTGGAATTTAATATCCCACTTTTCCGTCAACAGCAAAGTCGTTCCTTAATATTTGGTGCTTTTAGTTTCCTTTTACCCCTGATGCTAGGAACATTAGGAGGACGATTTTTGGACTTTAGTTGGCATAGTTCTATACTAATAGGCTGCTTCCTGTCTTCTCACTCTCTTTTGGCATATCCAATTATCAATCGTTTGGGATTGACAAATAATCAGGCTGTGACTATGACAATGGGAGCCACAATTTTTAAAGATATCGGCACACTGCTAATCTTAACTGTTGCTATCACCAGCTTTCATGGTGGGTTATCCAAATTTTCTCAACTAATAACTATATTAGGCTGGGTAATAATATACTTCATGATAGTGTTAGTCGGTTTTGATTGGGCGATCCAAGAATTTTTCCGCCGTTCTGGGGATGAGGAGGGTAACAAGTTTTTGTGTGTGTTGATGTCTGTATTTCTGGCAGTTGTCATTGCACAACTGATGGGTTTAAACAAAATTGTGGGCTTTTTCCTGGCAGGTTTAGCCGTTAATGAAGCTATAGGCGAAGGACCAGTTAAAGAAAAATTAATATTTATCGGCAGTGTTTTATTTATTCCTATTTTCTTTATTGACTTAGGTTTAAGGATTGATTTACCTAGCTTCTTTGCTGGGTACAGCACAATCAAGTTATTACTATTAATTTTAGTGGGTTTGATTGTCGGCAAATTTATGGCATCTGTGTTGGCAAGGTTGGTTTACCGCTATAGTTGGCAGGAAACACTAACTATTTGGTCACTATCTCTTCCCTTGGGAGGTACAACATTAGCGGTGGCTGTAGGGGGATACAGGTCTGGTGTACTGTCAGGAGAGGTATTAAACACTGCCATTATCTTGGTGCTGATTACAGCGACTTTGGGACCTTGGCTGACAAGTCTCATGGCTGCTGGGTGTGCTGTGAATTTGACCTGTTCATCGGTGGAAGAAGTATCACCAATTACTTTTTCTCAGCAGCAATCACAATCATCTCAGGGTAATTTTACTATCATCGTACCTATCCAAAATCCCCAAACGCAAAAGTATTTGATGGAAATGGCGGCCTTATTAGCCTGTCAATCCCAGGGTAAAGTTTTACCATTAGCGATCGCTCATGCTACATCTCAAATGGATGCACCCCAGTTAGATACCGCTTGGCAGCACAGTGAAAAGTTATTGGCTAAAGCCATTGCACAAAGTCAGTTATTAGGCGCACCAGCAGAACCATTACTGAGAATTGATGATGCTTTCGCTCCTGGAATATGCAGGACTGCTCGTGAACAAAAAGCGAATTTGATTATTATAGGTTGGGGTAAACGTACTGGTTTGCGGGCGCGTTTATTAGGGAATGTCATTGATAATGTGCTTTGGGCTTCCCATTGTCCAGTGGCTGTGGCACGTCTGGTAGAATCACCAAAAAAAATTCAGCGTATTTTAGTGCCGATAGAAAATTTAACCACGCCAGCACTTACACCTGTACAATTTGCTCAAACCTTGGCAGATGCTAATCAAAGCCAGATTACTCTTCTCAATGTTTGCGATCGCCGCACCAGTGCTAGTCAACTTTCTGCCAGAAGAGAGCATTTATCCCAATGGGTATCTAATTTAGCTGTGCCAAATCCACCAGAAATTCAAATTTTTACTCATGAAAATCCTGCTCAAGCTATTTTACAGGCTGCAAGATTGTATGATTTAGTTGTATTGCCTTTTATCCGTAATCGTACTATCCCTGGAGGGTTAGCTATGAGTGATGTTACCAGCGAATTAGCTAGGCAACTTACCTGCTCCATAATCATTCTGGGAGAACCACAACGCCATCATACACTTGCTTTGTCAAATATTAACCACAATAAAATAGCGGTTTCACAAAAATACTAACCACAATTCTGCTATATAAAACCTAGACAAAACTAGACTTTACTTTCTACTTCAACGGGAGCATGGGAGCAGTTATCCCTCAGTAGACTTTCACGCCTTAGCCAGACGCGATTGTGTTCCAATTAAGTTTCTGAAAAAGAATACCACCATCATTGCTTGGTTTTCGCGTCGGCAATAGTCTCAATTCAATACTTGATATCACCGTATTATATATCAAGTAGTTGATTTTTTCCTAAAAATATATTGATTTTTGTTAATACAAGTATAGTTTTGTCTATGAAATTGTCAACTTAGGACTTGCTCATTATTTAATTCATCATCACTGGCGACACTTCTTGTAAAAAAACTTGACATTTTTTAGATTATGTTGAAGATTTGATGAAAAATAACAGAAAATTCCAAATTCATTTAGAAGATAAAAGAAAATCAATAATAATTTTGTACAGGCTCTGTGGGAAAATTGCTTAATCTACTGAGAGTTATTTTCCTTAACTATGTATTAATATACTGAAGCCGGGTAATCTAAAAATAAGGATAATACCCCTGGAAATATCTAGAAAATAATTGGGAAACTATGAGAATTTTAGTGACTGGCGGTGCTGGGTTTATTGGTTCTCATCTGATAGACCGACTAATGGCTGATGGACATGAAGTTATATGTTTGGATAACTTCTATACGGGAAATAAACGCAATCTCCTCAAATGGTTCAATAACCCTTATTTTGAGATGATCCGTCATGATATTACTGAGCCAATTCGCTTAGAAGTGGATCAAGTCTATCATTTGGCTTGTCCTGCGTCTCCTGTGCATTACCAATACAACCCCATTAAAACCGTCAAAACTAATGTGATGGGAACCCTGAATATGTTGGGGTTAGCTAAAAGGGTGAAAGCGAGATTTTTATTAGCTTCCACCAGTGAAGTTTACGGTGATCCAGAAGTGCATCCCCAAACCGAAGATTATCGTGGTAGTGTTAATCCCATTGGCATCCGTTCCTGCTACGACGAAGGTAAAAGAATTGCGGAAACTTTGACATTTGACTACTACCGAGAAAATAAAGTTGATATTCGTGTAGCTCGAATATTCAACACTTATGGACCACGGATGTTAGAAAACGATGGTCGGGTAGTCAGTAACTTGGTTGTGCAAGCATTAAAGGGAATTCCTTTAACTGTATACGGTGAAGGTTCACAAACTCGCAGCTTTTGCTATGTATCTGATCTAGTTGAAGGTCTAATGAGGCTGATGAATGGTGATTACATCGGACCTGTAAATCTGGGTAATCCTGATGAATACACTATTTTAGAACTGGCACAGACAGTACAAAATATGGTTAACCCAGATGCAGAAATTAAGTTTGAACCCCTACCTTCCGATGATCCTCGTCGTCGTCGTCCCGATATTACCAAGGCAAAAACTTTATTAAATTGGGAACCTACCATTCCTTTACAAGAAGGGTTAAAACTAACAGTAGAAGATTTCCGTCAACGTATCAAAACTAATGATTAGTCTATAATCAGTTCTCATTAGTCATTTGTTAACCAACAACTCATGACTAATAACCAATGACTGATAATAAAAAAACGAGGAGTTTAAAAAATGCGTGTTTGTGTAATCGGGACTGGTTATGTGGGTTTAGTCACAGGAGTTTGTTTAGCTTATATTGGTCATGATGTCATCTGCATAGATAACAACGAAGAGAAACTAAAGTTAATGAAATCTGGGCAGTCGCCAATTTTCGAGCCTGGACTTTCGGAAATTATGCAAGCTGCTATTAATAGTGGAAATATTCAATTTTCGTCGGACATGGCTGGGGGAGTTGCCCACGGGGAAATTCTGTTTATTGCTGTGGGAACTCCGCCATTACCTAATGGTGAAAGTGATACCCGTTATGTGGAAGCTGTAGCGCGTGGGATTGGAGCTAATCTCAATGGCGGTTATAAGGTAATTGTGAATAAATCTACAGTACCCATCGGTTCTGGTGACTGGGTACGGATGATTGTTTTAGATGGTATTGTTGAACGTCAGAAGTCATTGGTGGCGGTAGGTGGTTCATCTGCTGAGGAAAAACCACCGGAAATTTCCGCTCACTTTGATGTTGTGAGTAATCCAGAGTTTTTGCGGGAAGGTTCAGCAGTTTACGACACCTTTAACCCGGATCGGATTGTTTTGGGGGGGAACAGTCAACGGGCGATCGCCATGATGAAGGAACTTTATGCTCCGATTGTAGAACGCAAGTTTGCTGTTGATCAGTCTTTACCACCTGTACCAGTGCTGGTGACCGACTTGAGTTCAGCAGAGATGATCAAATATGCTGCCAATGCTTTTTTGGCAACTAAGATTAGTTTTATTAATGAAGTGGCAAATATTTGCGATCGCGTTGGTGCTGATGTTACCCAAGTAGCAAAAGGTATTGGTTTAGATTCCCGAATTGGTAACAAGTTCTTGCAAGCGGGCATAGGTTGGGGTGGTTCTTGCTTCCCCAAAGATGTATCAGCACTAATTCACACCGCTGATGATTATGGATATGAAGCCCAGTTACTCAAAGCTGCTGTGAGTGTGAATGAACGTCAGCGTTTGATTGCTTTGGAAAAATTACAACAAGCTTTAAAAATCCTCAAAGGTAAAACTGTGGGACTACTCGGTTTAACCTTCAAACCCGATACAGACGATTTACGGGATGCTCCTGCACTCAACTTGATTGAGCAACTCAATCGACTGGGAGCTAAAGTCAAAGCTTATGACCCGATTATTTCCCAAACAGGTATGCGTCATGGTCTTTCAGGAGTATTGGTAGAAACCGATGCCGAAAGACTGGCTGATGGCTGTGATGCTTTGGTACTCGTTACCGAATGGCAACAGTTCAGCACTTTGGACTATGCAAAAATGGCAAAATTAATGAACCACGCCGTTATGATTGATGGTCGTAACTTCTTGGACCCGGAAACGATGGTAAGAGCGGGTTTCCAATATGTAGGTGTTGGTAGATAAACGGTGATTGGTGATTGGTGATTGGGGACTGGTGATTGATGATTGGGGAGATGGGGAGATTACAGCTATTTTCAGGTAAATAAACCACATTTTGATTTAGGTTTCGCGTCAACAATGTAGGGGCGTTCGCGAAGCGTGCTGGAAGCATCAGCATTCGGATGATAGTCTTAGGTAAAAACCGATAATTAATTGTCCGAATGCTTCGCCCTTACTGTGGTCTAAAGACATGAAAACTGCTGTAATAAGCCAATCAACTATCAACTATCAACTATCACCTCTCCCCCAATCCCCATTAACCACTTTTAGGAATTCGTTCTATTTCTGCATATCCACTAAAAATCAATCTTTGACCTTCGGTTTCTAAACGATTAAGTCGCATTTTTACACCATCCAGGTCAAAACGGTCTAAATCGACCATATTATCTAAAATTTCTACCAGTGCCATGCTTAAAGTTTGGGAGGTTTCCCGTTGTGCTTCTGGTACTTGTTCTAGTTCAATTTTTGGATCTTTAAAAGAAACTCGTCGCCGTCTTTCAATACCTATACTTAAAGTCATACTCAGGGGTATGACTTCACCGTTATTTAAGTCAGCTTTAGCTAGAAGATGTAAGCGATTTCCCGGTAATAACTGTATTTGAACGTCGGTAAAGGAAACTGGTTCACCACCTGAAATTGCTGTTAAAGCTGGTTCAGAAAGGTTGAGAAGTCGCTTTTTCACCAATTCTGCTTGGAAAGCTTGATTAATACCTGCTTCTGATAATATTACTTGCGCTACTGCTTGGGTGGGTTGTTTAAGGTTGAGTTTGCCGCTCAAAACCGAACTAAAGTCAATGGCAACCGCATCGGTTTCAAAAGACATTTCTTCAACAGCGAAGTCTCTCCGAATTACTAGGCCACGACCGCTCATTTTAAAGCTATCAATGCTGCCTTGCAACAGTTTGCTGGAGGGATAGCAGCGCACAAAGACTTCTACTGACTCGCTCTGGGTAAACAGGTGGCGAATCGTTTGGCTGGCGACTGTGTTGAGCATTCGCTCTCCCCAATCTGTGCCTTTGGGATCTGTTAAACCAGTAAGTCCGCCTAACATTAGGTTTTGGGTCTCTAGAAGTTCTTTGTACTTTTGTAACAAATTGTGAACAATTCTGCAAGCGATCCCCAGATTTTTTGTTCTAATAGGTTTGAGCAGGATAACTGATGCTTTGCTTTACCGGGAATTTGAGATTTGAGATTTTAGATGAAAAAATTTGGTATGGGAAAAATCGTAACCCCCAAATCCAAAATTTTTGAGCTTCTACACTTTAGAGGGTGTTTAAAAAGGGTTTGCTGAAAAAGTCTTTTCGTTAGGGCTAGGAGTCAGGAGTCGTAGGGGCGAAGCATTCGGACGACCAATTATCAATTTTATGAAAAGGCTATTTTCCTGTAAGGGCGAAGCATTCGGGCGATAAATTATCAATTTTTATCACAAGTTATTTTCCGAATGCTTCGCCCCTACTTCGCCCGTACAGGAGTCAGGAGTCAGGAGTCAGGAGGAGAATTAAAGACATTTTTTCATTTCTGTCCGCCCAGAAAAGTGCAAGGTTTTTCAGACTCAAGACGCTATAACGAAAGCACCTACCGTCTTTTTTATGAGCCTCAAACTCTTTATTCATCAAGGTTTTGAGTTTATTCAGCAACCCCTAAAAAGTTTTGAATGGTGATATTAGACACTTGTATTTGTCCCTATTTTGTTATTGCGATTATATACGGAGGTATATTATATTGGTGTAATGACAAGACTTGGCGGGCAAGGTATAAAAAAATTACAAATAAGATTAACTGGCCTATGGCTAACGCCACACTGCGCTATCGGGCGAGGCAGAAGGCAGAGGGCAGGAGGCAGAAGGAAAAATTTTGAATTAAGAATAAAGCCTTTTTGACTCGCCCATTTGGTTTTAAGTCCCCCGCCATAATCTAGTGATTTGGTGAGCCAGCACTGCAAGAAGGTTTCCTTCTGTAGGTGACTGGCGAACCCGCAAGGGCGGTCTACGATTAGAGGTGGGTTTAAATCCCCCACTAAGAAAGCCTCCTGCCTCCTTTAAGATTTTCTAGCTTCTATACCAGTATTATAGTAGTAGTCACTGTAATAATTATGAAGCTGATTATTTTCACCGTTAGCAACCACACCTAAGACATTGATAGGAAAGAGTTTCAGACTGTCCTGAAGTTGCATCACTGCTGATTTGTCGGTTTTGTCCATTCTCACCACCAGCAGCGTACCATCCGTTTGTGGAGCTATCAGTCTGGCATCAACTATTTTCAGGATGGGAGGAGCATCATAAATCACTAAATCAAAATTTTCGTGCAAATATTCCATCACTTGCTTCATTTTATCCGATGAAAGCAATCTTACAGGATCTGGTGGTTTATCGCCAGCGGTAATCACTGATAACAAACTCATATCAGGTAACTGTTGCATCACCTGCTCAACTGGTATATTTGATGTGAGGACATTGGTTAAACCAAATAAATTTTTTAATCCCGATATGCTGTGAATCTTAGGGCGGCGCAAATCACCATCCACCAGCAATACTCTTTTGCCCAAGGCTGCTGCTGTTTGAGCTAGATGGAATGCAACCGTAGTCTTTCCATCTCCAGGCATCGTGGAAGAAATAGTTAAAGATCTAATCGGTTGATCAGAATTGAGCAACTGAATATTAGAGTAAAGAACCTGTAAAGATTCCCAAAATAAACCTTGTCCATAATAGCCATAATAACTTTTCTTGCTCCTCTGGTAGAAAAGTTTAGACAACCAAGAATCAACTTGAGGAAATTTTCCTGATTCAGATTTGGAAGTGGAGCGATTATTGTAAGCAGATTGGTAATCTTTGATGCTTTTGTCTATGGGAAGAGTTCCCAATAAAGGTAGTTTGATTTTCTCCTTCAGGCTGTCGACATCATGAAAGGTATTGTCGAGTTTTTCCAGCAGGAAGGCAATACCCACACCTGCTGCTAAACTGCCAAATAATCCCAGAAGCAAATTTCGAGGGATGTTTGGCAAAACAGGATCTTCTTTTTGATTTGCTGCTTGTGTTAATTCCCAAGGTAGTTCTGTTTGTGCTACTTGAATTACAAGGTTTTCACGGGCTTCTAAAAACCGATTCAGGCTATCATTGGCTATTTGCAAGTTCCGCTGAATTTCGGTGTATTGTCTGGCTAAGATGGGTAGTTGCTTAAATCTTTGCTTGGTTTGCTGCTCTACTCTGGCTAGTTCCTGGCTTTGTACCTCTAGGTTCTGAAGCACACTGGTTGCTTCAGCTAATTTTAATCCTACATACCGCCTTTGTTCATCTTCTATCAGAGGCAAAAGATTCTGCTTTTTCTCTTCTAATACTTTTATAGACGGGCTATCTGGTTGAAACCGTACTAATTCTCCAGATAACTGGGCTTCTAATTGACGTAATTGAGTGATTAATTGACTATATATAGGGGCTGTATTTAATGTTGCTTGTTGTCCTTCTGGGGTTGATAAGCTAACATAAGTAGCTCTGGCTGCGGCTAAGTTTTGCTCAATTTTTAGTCTTTCTTCTGCTAATTTTTGCAGTTGTTCTGCCACATGATCGGACTGATGTTCTGGATCAATAAAATCATACCTTTGTCTGAATATTTGTAGTTGTTTCTGCAATTGACCTACCCTATTTCTAATGGCAGGTAGTTGTTTATCTACAAATTGCACTCCCTGAGTTAGTTTGGTTTTGCGTTTTTCTAAGCTGTATTTCAAATAGAAATCGGATAGTGTCTTTAATACTAAGTCAATTTTTTGAGGTTCTTGATGTCGATAGCTTATTTTTATAATTTTGGTTTTACCTAGACGACTAATCTTTAAATTTTTCATTAGTAAATCATAGGTGAGATCAGGATAGGAAGATTGTATCTTTGGCAGAACTTCTTTCATCAGTTCCTGGCTTATAAGCACCTCAATTTGGCTTTCGTAATCTAAGGCAGAGTTATTCATCACACTAGACTCTGGCAGAGGTACTTGTCCTAATAAATTACTATCACTATTCACAGGCTCAACTAAAAGCTGAAAATTACCTTCATAAATATTTTCTGCTTTAAGTGTGAGGTAAATAACAGTAGACATCACCACAGAGACAACGCTGATGATAACCAATGCTCGTCTCTTGATAACAGAAAAAAAGTCTTTTAAGTCTATATCATCTTCCTCGGTTTCAAATGAGGGAAAATTCTGAGGAGGCAAGGTTTGAGGTGCAATAATGACTCTGCCATTTTCATTCAAGGTTGAGTTTATGCTAGAATTATGATTGTTCATGGATTTTAGATCAAATGATTTTTTGGGTTAAGTATTTTTTTGTATTTTTGTAGCATTCTAAGCTTTTATTCAGCTAAATTTTATGGCTCTCCTAGACTAGATATGACCATTTAACACTTAATACTTGGTTAAATTCATTATGTATCAATAGATTCAAGAAAATCAAAATCAATTTTTATTAAATCTATTATTTTTGATTGATGTAATCGTTATAAGCTAATGGTTTTAACCGTTGTTTTTTATTAAATTACCATAGCCACTCTAGGAGAGCCAATTTTATAATCCTAAGAGACTTTTAAAACATCTTTAAATTCCTTTAAATTTCATCTAAATTCACTCCCAAAGCTCGCAGTTTTTCCGCTAGTTTGTCTGCTCTGAAATTCGTCTGGCAACCCTGGTTCCTCTGGATTTTCACTAGGTAAATCATACATCTTCGGCAAAGTTTCCCAGGGTGGACGGGGATGAATGGTGGACTCTAATTCTTCCTCATTGTCACCCTCACTGGGTAAATCATACATGGTGGGCAGGTTTTTTGCGGGGGTACTTCACTTTGATACATGATTCATTACCTCCTGTGTTTCATTATACAGCATTTTCCGTTATGATGAGGTACAGATATTAATTATTAATGATAAAACCCTTGTAGCACAGGCATACTTCGACACCGCCCTTCGACACCGCCCTTCGACACCGCCCTTCGACTGCGCTCAGGACAGGCTCAGGACAGGCTCAGTACAGGCTCAGTACAAGTTGCTCAGTAGAAGCTAACTAACCGCTCAGTACAAGTCTTGCCTGTTCATATTGTACCTCATGTAGATGGAATGTGCTGTATCTCTACGGTAATTGAATGTGGGTAATTTGAAACCCTTTCTAGAACACCGATTCATTAATCGTAAGGGCGTATAGCATTCGGACGGAATATGAACTGGTTTCAGCGATAGGTTATCACCCGAATGCTTCGCCCCTACAACTTATGACAAATTAATACATTCTATTTTGGAGAGGTCTAATATATCTAGCTTTTGTCTTTATTCAGCAAGCCCTAATTATTGATTTATTATTTATTTAGGGTTTGCTGAATAAACTTAAAACCTTGATAAATCAAGGGTTTCAGGTGGAAAATCAGGAAAAAAGTGCAAGGGTTTTGAAGGGTATACCGGAAAAAGTGTGCATTTTTTGGGATTTCAAGAGATGGCAAAGAAATTTTCAAATCTCCTCCTGACTCCTGACTCCTGACTCCTGACTCCTATGCCCTCACGGAAAGACTTTCTCAGCAACCCCTATTTATTTATAGCGTTTCCCAGTCTCATGAGGTACACCCTAATTTATTTACTGTTCCCAATTCCCAATTCGCAATTCCCAATTTCCTAAGATAAAAAACTCTGTACCTCACTAGCTTGGTAAATGCTATATTTATTTATTTTGCTTGAGATTCTAACCATTGATTAAAAAGTGCGATCGCCTCTTGGATTTTGACGATAATTATTTCTGTTTGTTGGGCTAATTCTAATACTCTTTCTTTTCGCAATTGCAAATTATAATTATGACGTGCTAAATGTCTAAATTTCCGATAATCATTTAATTGTAATAATAGTGAACCTTGCCAGACAGGAGGACGATTTTCCCCACCAATTTCTGCCATTTGTAACAATAGTTGTTCATGCCAATTTTCGGCTTTTGGCATTCCCTCATCTAAAGTAACAGCAATTCTTTCACTAATTCGCTCACAGGCTGTGTAAAAATCACAAATATAGCTAGATAACGCAGGAGTGAGGGCAATTTCTGGAATACTTTCTGCTTGAGCAATTAATTGCTTTAAAGCTTGAAAATTCTGCTCTAAAGCCATCATCTCGTCTTCAATGCGAGTTTTTAAGGCTAAATATTTATTAGTTGGCATGAGTTTTTCTTTGAGAATCCGAGAACGGATAAAATCTGGTAGTTCTTCTAATGCTACCAAATCTATTTTTAACCAATTAGGTGCGATTTTTTCTAGAAGAGAATATGCCTCCCATTGTTGCTTTTCCGACATTCCTGTCACTGCTAAATCTAAATCAGATTGCCAATGCCAAGGGCTTTCTCCTGATAAAGAACCAAATAATATTACTTCTTTTGCTCCCTGTTCTAGGAGAATTTGCTGACATTTTGCGGCTGTTTGTAATGCTTCTTGTTTTCTTTGTTCTAGAGTTTGATTGCTGTTTTCTGTATAAATGTTCTTCATATACAGCACATTCCATCTACATGAACATTAAAGCTGAACTAGGCTATTAGCCAAGAAAATTATTACCTGGCTTGCTTGTTTAAATTCCTTTAAATTTCATCTAAATTCACTCCCAAAGCTCGCAGTTTTTCCGCTAGTTTGTCTGCTCGTTGTTTTTCTTGTTCTGCTCGTTGTTTTTCCTGTTGTGCGCTTTCAGCAAAAGTAGGAATCCAATCACCATCCTCATTATACCAACGTAGCCACAAACCTTCTGTACCTTGATATTTTCCTGACCAAACCCCTACTCCTAATTGCAATTCAGGAAACCAGAATTTTGGTTCTACCAGTTCCACTGCTTGATATTTTATGCCCATGAGTTGAAATACTCGGAGGCGATTTTCATATCTATCGAAAATAACATAGTAGGGCGATCGCAAATACTGTTCATAAGCTTGCCATTTTGTCGGTGGTTTATTCGCGCTTCTTGATGTTTGTCCTAAATCTTCTGCTTCTGTACCTGGTGATAATAATTCTACGATTAAAAATGGCGCTAGTCCTTCTTGCCAAATGACATAACTCCAGCGCATATCCTCTTGTTTTTCTGAAGCGGGTACACCTAACACTAAAAACCAATCTGGTCTTTTATACCATGCAAAATGGCGCACATCATAATATAAGTTTAAATCCGTACCAATGAACATTTCTTCCTGGGGATAAACAGGAGATTGGCAGGTTTCCCGTAATAATTGTGGTTGAAAGTCATGAAATTCGTCTGGCAACCCTGGTTCCTCTGGATTTTCACTAGGTAAATCATACATCGTCGGCAAAGTTTCCCAGGGTGGACGGGGATGAATGGTGGACTCTAATTCTTCCTCATTGTCACCCTCACTGGGTAAATCATACATGGTGGGCAAGTTTTTTTGCGGGGGTGCTTCACTTTGATACATGATTCATTACCTCCTGTGTTTCATTATACAGCATTTTCCGTTATGATGAGGTACAGATATTAATGATAAAACCCTTGTAGCACAGGCATACTTCGACAAGCTCAGTACAAGTCTTGCCTGTTCATATTGTACCTCATGTAGATGGAATGTGCTGTATCTCTCCGGTAATTGAATGTGGGTAATTTGAAACCCTTTCTAGAACACCGATTCATTAATCGTAAGGGCGTATAGCATTCGGACGGAATATGAATTGGTTTCAGCGATAGGTTATCACCCGAATGCTTCGCCCCTACAAGGTAAAAACAAATTACCTAGCATTACTGAATCGACGTTCTAGGGACAATTCATGAATTGTCCCTACATGAATTGTACCTACATTCATTTTCACCAGATGTCTAATAAACATCTCCGGTAATTAATGGTTGTAGAGAGGTTGCATACAACGTCTCTACAAGCTTCTGGAAGTCCCCATGGGGAGTGTCAAGCAGATTTACTCAGCAGATTTACTCATCAGTTGGGATGATAACTGTGGAGAGTAATATTCAGGAACCAGGACGTTGAGCAGAGATAAGAGAGTATCTTTGTCTTCTTCTTGGGCTGCTAAGAAAAGCTGATACAGATATGGCTCTAGCTTTGTCCAAGGTATCATTGCTTCCTGGGCGGAGTAAATTTTCGGATGTATAGTTTTTTCAACATTCTCTTCTTCAATCAACAACTCTTCATAGAGCTTCTCTCCTGGACGCAAACCTGTGATTTTAATCTCAATGTCCTTCCCTAAAACTAGACCACTGAGTTCTACCATTTGCACCGCCAGATCGTAAATTTTTACCGGTTCCCCCATATCCAAGAGGAAAACCTCTCCCCCCTCACCGAGAGCGCCAGCTTGAATGACCAGGCGAGCTGCTTCGGGAATGGACATAAAATAGCGAGTAATTTCGGGATGGGTAATAGTAATCGGTTGTCGCTGTAAAATCTGTTGTTGAAATCGGGGTACTACTGAACCCGTGCTATTTAACACATTACCAAACCTGACCATGAGCAAACGGGTGTAGGTATCCGGCTGTTTTGATAAAGCTTGCAAAATCAACTCAGCCACTCGTTTGGTTGTTCCCATCACACTGGTGGGTCGTACAGCCTTATCGGTGGAAATTAAGACAAAAGTCTTAACTTTACACTCATTGGCCGTGCGCGTAGCTACTAGTGTACCGTAAATATTGTTAATCACCCCTTGGGCAGGGTTCATTTCTACTAAAGGAACGTGCTTGTAAGCCGCAGCATGATATAAAGTATCAATATTATATTCTGTAATTACCTGTTTCAGGCGTTGGGCATCAGTTACTGAGCCTAAACAAGCAGAAAAAGATAAGTTAGGGTAGGTTTCTCGTAACTCTATTTCAATGTTATATAGTGCAAATTCATTTAATTCATATAGAACTAGGTGGCGGGGTTGTTGTTGAGCAATTTGACGACAGAGTTCTGAACCAATAGAACCACCCGCTCCTGTGACTAAAACAGATTTATTTGTGATGTTGACTTGCAGTAACTTGGGATCTGGGAGAACTTCTTCTCGTCCTAAAATATCACCTATATTGATTTCCCGGAGTTGCGCAATGGAGACTTTACCTGATATGATTTCTGCTAGAGTGGGTACTGTTTTCACTTCTATATCTAGAGCTTTAAGTTCCGCAACAATTTCTTGCTTTCTTTTGGGCGTTGCTGATGGAATTGCTAAGAGTACTAGCTGTACCTGGTACTTGTTAATGAGATATTCCAACTTCTCAGGGCTATAAACCTGAATGCCATTAATCGTATGTTTCCATAGTTGTGAATTGTCGTCCACAAAGGCTATAATCTCAAAGTTGTTATCCAGAACAAGTGCTTGGGATAGTTGAAATCCAGCTTGTCCGGCTCCATAGATAATTACTGGTTGCAGGAGTTGCTTGCTATCTGCTACACTACTAATGGGTTGAGATGGGAGTTTTAATCTCAGGGGGGAACTCAAACCATATAACAGCCATCGGGCTATGAGTCTGACTGTGACTATTAAAATTAGTGTGATTAAAGTATCTACTATCTGAACAGAAATAGGTAGGAAATTGATCCGGAAAATCAAATTCAGGATGATCAATCCTCCTTGTCCCAAAATAACTGATTTGAAGGCTGTATATAAAAAGGCAAATTCACTGTATTTTAGTACATTTTTGTACATTCCCAGTAGGGAAAATAACAGGATTTTTCCGGTAATCAGCGGAATAATAGAAGGGAGATATTTACCTAATATATCCAAAGGAAATAAACTGTGGGAATCTATGGAAAATGCAATATAAATTGCCAATAAAAATAGTAGAGAGTCAGTTAAATACAGAATCAGATGCTTTTTTGTTCTTGATGAAGTTTGGAAAAAATAGGTAATATTTTTGATAAAAACAGTTTTTTTCAAAAGACTAAGCAGAAAATATGTTATTCGCATAGTTATGGATGGGAAAGTGTGATCAAACAGTTTAAAATTAAATTTGTCACAAACTAAGCATTCATAATGAAATCCCCGACTTTTCGGAACACTTGTACATTACCAAAAGTCGGGGTTATTTGGGGTATATTTTTAGTAAATTGACTTAGTAAATTGACTGAGTAAATTGACAAATTTATGATCTGCTATTACCTGTCGCCGATTGCAAGCGGGGATTGAAACTGGCTCCGGTGCGCCCGGTAACTAGCCAAACCACTGAGCGCCCTATGTCCCTAGCAATACGTGTTCGAGCTTCTCTCTGAGAGCTTTGGGAGGGGACGGGGACAGGAGTAAAGGCGATTCCCTGACTACCAAAGACAATAGTGGCGATCGCCTGGGAGCGGGGCATATGGTAGTCTGAGGTGACGAGATAAACGTGGCGAATATTATTTTGTTGCAAAGGTGCAACCATTGTGGTAAAATTAGTTACTGTATCTGTGGCGCGGTTGTCGTAATGGATGCGATCGCCTCCCTGTAGCTTTTGATTGTGAAGGTCACCTAAGATGCTGCTGATTTCCGGGCTGCCCACGGAAACCCAAATGGGAAGGTCAGGGAATTTTTGAGCCATTTCTCGGGTGAATTTGGCTCTGCTGTTTTCCCCACTGAGCATCAAGATGGCTTGGGGGTGGGGACTTTGTTGACGTGCTATGGCTAGACGCAGGGGGATAGCACTGGCTATAGTGAACATTCCCAAGCAACCAGCTAGGGTCAATAGGCGCAGAGGTTTGAGCATATCCATGTATGAGATTTCAGCTATATGCCTATGTTAGAGGCAAATTTTTGATCTGAGATAATTTCCCGCAGATATCTTGTTATCTCACCTTTACTTAAGATTCTAGCCACTGGTTAATCACAGGGGCGCAGTATTCAAATTCACGGTCTGAAGGGATTCCTGGTATAAGTTCGGCTAGGATACCTGGTTAAGTTAGGAATATACGGTAAAATAGCTTGTCTGTTTTCATTTTCGTTGAGAGCAGCGATCGCACCAGCACTAGTATAGGTAGGCGATCGCCTGTTTACTCATATTTGGTTGGTACTGTTAAGTTATAAGTTTTTAAGTTATAAGTTTTAAGTCCCAACGGGCATTCAATATTCAATATACATGCTCACGAGAGATGACAATTTCTGTAGCTCCCGGTGGAGGAAAAGGATAAAGCTCTGTTTGTCTAGAGGCAATTTGAATAAGTTGCCTGTCTACCTGCAAATTTACTAAAATTTTGGTAACTTCTCTTAGTGCTAATCTGCGAGAGAATATGCTCATGACAGTAATTAGAATCAGTTTTATATCCAATATAAATGACTGATTTTCTATATAAATCAAGCTGAATCTACTCTTCCAAGGACGAACTAGCTGATTATAAGCAATGTCAGGATCTGAGTGGTTTCTCAGTATTTCACCGAGATCGGAGAAAACGATTGAGGATATATCTGTAATACCAGGCTTCACGGAAAGTAATTTCATTTCTGTGCTTGTGTACAGGTTCACTTCTCGTCGCACATTCGGGCGTGGACCTACTAAGCTCATCTCCCCTTTGAGGACATTCCAAAGTTGAGATAGTTCATCCAGCTTATACCTGCGGATAAAGTGACCAACCCGCGTAATTCTCGGATCATTAGCTGAAGTTGAATCAACCCCTATACGATCAGCATTAACAACCATTGATCGCAACTTGAGCATCTGAAAAGGCTTACCTTTGAGACCAATTCTAGTTGCTACATACAAGGGAGAACAAAAGTCCTGCAACCAAATCAGAGTACCTGCAACCAGGAAAACGGGAAAACACAGAAGTAATCCAATTGTAGAGGCAACTGTGTCAAACAATCTTTTCATATGTTTTTATTTTTGTTTATCGGTTGAATTTAAGCTCATAAGAAGTTTGTTATATATGTGTTCAGCACTCATTTTGTATTGCGATCGCAAATAATCTTGACTGCCCACAAGAGACGAAAAACAGTCTGGTAAACCTATTCTGCAAAAAATCTGAGGAATAATACCGTTTTCCAAACAAACTTCCGCTACTGCTCCCCCTAAGCCACCTTGAATGGTATTTTCTTCAATTGTCACAATACCTCCTGTGTTTTTAGCTGCATCAAATATGACTTCTTTATCCAGTGGTTTCAGTGTATGTAAACTGATAACGCGAGACTCTATTCCTTTTTCCGCCAATAGTTTTGCAGCTTTCAAGGTTTCATTGAGGATACCACCAATACTAATCAATGTGATGTCACTACCATCACGCAACTTTCTAGCTTTACCTAGTGTAAATACTTCTTGATGTTGATTAGTCATTCCTGCGCTGCTTTTATCAAGTCGCAGGTAACATGTGCCTTGGGTATTGGCTAAAGATGAAGTAGCTTCAGACGCTTCCCAGTCATCTCCAGGAGCAACTATTGTTATATCTGGTAAGGCTCTGAGAATGCTCAAATCTTCAGTAGCATGATGAGAAATTCCCAATGCACCATAGCTAAAGCCGCCACCCATACAGACAATTTTCACATTGGCGTTGTGATAACAAGCATCATTGCGAATTTGTTCTAAACAACGCAGTGTAGGGAAATTGGCAAGGGAATAGGTAAAGGGTATTCGTCCTTCCAACGCTAACCCCGTCGCTAAACCTGTTAAGTTTTGTTCTGCTACGCCCACATTGAGAAATTGTTTGGGGTAACGTTGAGCAAATTTCTCAAAGACTCCAAAACCAAGATCACCAGTGAGTAGCATTATTCTTGGATCAGACTCCGCTAATTCCAACAAACGCTGGATAAAAGCATTTCTCATAGTTGTGAGTTCAACTCCTGTAGAGCTTTTTCATATTCTTCTCCTTGGGCGGAACGATAATGCCAAAGTACAGAATCTTCCATAAAGGAAACTCCTTTCCCTTTAGTGGTGTGGGCAATGATGCAATTAGGTTTGCCAAGCTCAAAGGGAATTTGTAAGCAAGCCGATTGAATTGCTGAATGATCATGTCCGTCAATTTCTTGAACAGCCCACCCAAAACTACGCCATTTGTCAGCAAAGGGTTCTAAGTTAAGGGTTTCTTTGATCGTTGTAATACTTTGAAGCTTATTGTAATCTATGATTGCAACTAAGTTATCAAGATGATGATGAGCGGCAAAAAGAATCGCTTCCCAGTTAGATCCCTCATCACACTCTCCATCACTGAGTAAGACAAAAACCCTATGGCTGAGGTCATCAAGTTTAGCCCCATAGGCCATTCCCGCACCGACAGGAAGTCCATGTCCCAAGGAACCGGTGGAAAACTCAACACCGGGAATACCCTTATGAGAAACATGACCACTAAGGTCAGAACCATCTTGATAATGAGTGTTTAGTTTCTCAACAGGGAAAAAGCCCCGTTCTGCTAGAACTGCGTACACTCCTGCTCCGGCATGGCCTTTGCTAAGTATAAAACGATCTCTTGCTGACCAAGTTGGGTTCTGAGGGTCAACCTGAAGAATTTCCCCATATAAGACCGCAAGAATATCAGCTATGGAGAATACAGAACCAATATGGGAGCTTTTTCCCAAACTGGTCATTCTCAGTGCGTGTTTACGGATTTGCTGTGCTAGTTTTTCACTTCTCACTTTTCTAATAGTTTTGATTGGAATTAAGGTATTCTTGATCTTGTTCTGAGAGATGCCAACCAAAGGCAGCAATGTTCATCTCAGTTTGCTCAGGAGTTTTAGCACCGACAATGGCAGCGGACACACCAGGTTGGTCAAGAAGCCAGCGAATGGCAACCTGTGATACTTTTTTGTTATGAATTTCACTTAATTTGTTTAACTTGTCAATTATTGACAAGTTTTTTGCTAAGGTATCTGGTTGGAAATGGGGTAAACGATGCCGACGATCATCTTGACTGAATTTTGTGTTTACATCATACTTACCCGTAAGTAGGCCTTGTGCCAGTGACCCGTAGGCAAAGACGTTAATGTGTTCTGTAAGGCAGTAAGGAAGTAGTTCTATTTCTGAGCTACGGTCAACCAAGTTGTATTGCAGTTCAACAAAGGGTATTTTATGCCAGCTATGAGCTTGCTGTAACAATGGCAGGGGAAAATTAGAAACTCCAAAATGTTGGATTTTGCCCATTGATTGACATTTACACAGTGCTTCTATGGTGTCTTCAATGGGAGTGTTGGGATCAGGCCAATGAATCAAATAGATAGGAATGCAGTCAAGTTTTAGCCGCCTCAAACTATTTTCCAATGCAGTGATGACTCTATGGGGGCTGGAGTCAAGAAAAGTATGAGCGCGATTTTTTCCTAGGGGAGGTTGCCAATTAACCCCAAACTTGGAGATAATAACGACCTCATGTCTTTTAGCTCCCAAAATTTCTGCTAGTCTTTCTTCCGCCCGACCTAAACCATAGACATCGGCAACATCAAAGCAGTTAATACCTAAGTCCAAGGCTTTAGTCACGGCTTGCTCTAGTAGTTGCTCATCAACTTTTCCCCAGTCAGTCCCCCCAAGGGGTTCACAACCAAAAATGATTCGGGAAATCATCATTTCTGTGCCAAATAGGCTTACCAAATCCATGGGCAACACTTTTGTGGGTTTAGTTGTTTAGTTGTAACTTTTTTGAGGTGGTTCACAGCACAAATCTCAGTACATTAGTCTAGAGGAAAGTTCATATTCTTGACCAGGATAAAATTAGAACCAGACCCCTGCATTTTAGTTTCCTGTTGAAGCTTAATCTGACTAAATCTCACTGAGAGGTCAGAAAATGAAGATAAGGAAATCACTGAACCACCGGATATTTCGTAAATAGCATCGGCATCAAGGGATTTCAAATCATCAAGATATTCCTCCTCACTGATTCCAGCAGATTCAATTAAATAAGGGCAATGCTCAAAGAACAAAATAAAACCTTTTGCACTTGATAGTATAAGCTTCATTCCTTTGATTGCACGAGGTTCATTACCTTGAATGTCCATTTTGATAACAAACATTGATTCATAATCAACACCTGTTGATCGCAATAAACTATCAAGGCTCATACTGCTAACTTGATATGAATTCTGGACTCTGATTGGTGCAGTAGTAACCTTATGAGTCCTATTATCAGCGGAAGATCTTGCATTAATAAAAATTGTTTCTGTACTAGAAGAGTCACCAATAATCAAGTTGTGTACATCAACACCGACAAATTGATTTGTAGTAAGCGACTTTTTAAGAGCATTAAAAGGCCTTAAATCTGGTTCAATTGCTATTATTTTTTTTATCAAGCCAAATCGATATAAGTCTGCTGCTGCAAGACAAAAAGCTCCGTAGTTAGCACCAACATCAATTACATAAGTCCCTTTGTTGTAAATTATTGCCTTTAAGAAAGCTGTTATTTCAGTAAGTTCATACCTTTCTCTATCGGTAAAATATTTGAAGGAAGCATTATCACGGTAGTCTAGTATCATATAATATCCACTAATATATATACTATTACCAAAAGGCAACATAAAAATCTTAATTGGAAAAGTCAAAGTCGCAATTATATCACGTAACCAGAAAGGCGACTGTCGGTACAAAGAAAATAAATGCTTTATCATTCCTGGACTCCTAATCGGTTTTCTACCTTCTAAATCTAAATAACCAGTATAATGAGTTGATTACTTCTCGAACCATACTCCTCCTCGTCCATCGGCTTTGAGGGGATGAGTGATATTGTGAACAGAGCGAAATTCATCAACAGCTTTACGGGAACCAAAACAGGTAGCGTAATCATCGACAATGATCAAACCGCCAGTAACCACAAGGTCATAAAAGTTTTCTAGAGGTACTTTGGTTGACTCATACCAGTCCCCATCTAGTCGTAAAACTGCTATTTCACCCACTTGCTGACGATAGGCTGGAACAGTATCTTGAAACCACCCTTTAACCAGATGAGTTTCTGCTTGAGGAAAGCCCAGTTTGTCAAACATAAGTTCACTGACTTGTTCTATATTTCCTAAACAGGAGCCTTTGGGGAGGGGACGGATAAAGTTACCCGCTTTACCTCCTTCGTAATCTTCAGCAGTGGGTTCTGGTAAGCCTTCGTAGGAGTCAAATAACCATTTTTGTCGCGTCTGTTGACCCAGTAATCTATTAGTTAAAGCCATCATTGCCGATGTTCCACCCTGGGCAACGCCACACTCTACAATTGCCCCGGGTAGATTTCTCAATTCAGCTAATGCAGTTACTTCAAAAGCATTTTCTAGAGCCTTACTACCGCCCATTGTGTAGGGTAAGAGTTTCCAAGTAAGAGATGTTTTCATCCTGAGAGATTTATCTCCATAAATACCAGCGGCGAAAGCTTTGACTCCATAAAGATAGCGAAGCAAAACTTGATAAGTGCGGTAGAGGAAATCGTAGACTAACTTATAGATACTAGCAGGTAAGATTTTAGCCAAAATAGGAATTATCAATTTAGCTATTTTAGCCACAAGAGATGGATTGTAATTAATGTTAGAGACGGTGGAGATATGGGAGTTTGGCATATGTATCACTGATGTAACTTCTACTAATTTTCTGATGAAACAAAGCTTTCTAGGTATTCAGCCAATTGATTGTAAACAACTTTGGCATCAAACAAGTTTTTAAATGTCGCGATGGAATTTTGTTTCATTGTTTCTAACCGTTCGCGGTTTTTTGATAATTGATCGAGTTCAGAAGCTAGCAATTCTGGAGAATTATGATAGCTAAAACCACATTCATATTCATGAATGATATCATAAAGACTACCGTTATCCAGACTTAATGCTATTGCCAAACCACCAGACATGTATTCAGCCGGCTTATTGGGAATATTGTTAACATAGTTAATCGAGTTAATGTAGGGTGCCAGTCCAATATCTGCTATTTTTAATAGGGTTATAATTTCATGTTTACCAATCCAACCTGTAAAGTGAATATTACTGAGCTTGGCGGCCTTATTTTGCCAAAATGTAAGCTTTACTCCAGAACCACAAATAATGAATTTTGCGTTTGAATTTTTCTCTTGTAAAATTTTGGCGGCCTCTATTATTGGCAATAAGTCATTAGTTTTACCAAGAGTACCTACAAAGATTACCAAAAGACAATCGCTATTTTTCTCAATTCCCTGACTTTGCCAAAAATTATAAGAAAATTCTTCTTGCTTCTCTATTAATTCCTTTTCCGACCAATACCCCATCCTAAACACCCTATCATTTGTATTTCTAGATCGGTCAGCATGAGCAATTCCCCAATCGATAAAAGCATCAGTCAAACCAACAATACCCGTTGCATGACTACAGGCTTGTTTTAATTGCCACACCATGGGAATAAAAGCTAGACTCAGCAAAGACCTAAGGTAAGTCGGGAAAAAGTCATAAATTACGTCTGGCCATAAATCACGAATATCGAGAACAACTGGAATACCGAACTTTAAACCGTACTGGACTGCTTCCCTCGCCAATTCTATAGTTGGAACAGAAGCCAGAATTATATCTGGTTTATCAGTGTCTTTATAAGCAAGTAATTTAAACTTTCTTGCTATCAAAATGTTGTCTATTATCCTGGATATGGAAAGGTTTTTTTGATAACCAAAACCTCGGACATATTGGATATGATAGTTATTCGACACTTCTACACGAGTATCTGTTTTATATCTATGGCAATGCTTAAAATGATTAAAAGTTGATGTCCACCATATAACTGTATGGCCGCGTTCAGCCAGCACCTTGGCAATCATACCTGTTCTCATAATTCTAGAATCGCCAAGGCCATCATGAGGTGTAGATTCGGAGCGTTGAATAAGCCAAATTTTCATAAATTAAGTTGAATAAATTATTGCCATGTGATTTATACTTGCTTATTACTTATAGAATAAGGAAGAAGCTAAAAATGAGAAACGATCCATGCTGATGTAATACCAAGTATCTCTGTATCTTTTTGGGAAAAGAAAGAGTCTAAAGTGATTTCATTGAGAGAACTCCTGGCATCCAAACTTTCATTTACTTCATCTAATAAAATTGAACTGTCTAAGTCTAAAAATAATTTTATAAAATCATCGTGGCGTAATCTATTCATATACATATATCTATTACCAGCAATTCTATTCCATTCACTATCCGAAAATTGCAAAAAGTTAATAGCAGAAATGGATTTATCTGAATGGGAAAAGTGATCGCTGTAATCTATTTTGTGTACAAACAGCCCATTACTCTTTAATACTCTTTTACCCTCCTTGATAATTGCCTTAATTATGTCTGGTGGAATATGCTCAAAGACAGTATAGGATGTGTGAAAGTCAATGGAGTTTGAGGGTATGCTCAGTTGGGAAGCATCCCCCGGTGCGATATAATCAACATTAATAAATTGTAATAAATCCTGCAAATTGAAGGGGGATTGAGTGAATTCAATCAGAAGATTTAAGCGATTATTGACAATACGGTTCTCAAACAAATCTTCAATTTGAGTAGCATGATTTTTGATATATTCTAAATCTGCTTTAACAAGTTCCTCTTTTAAATAAGGGTTTAAATCGACAGTAATAATTCTTTCTGCTCCTAACAGCCAAAATGCTAGAGGAGTATTAATCCTCCTTCCTGTACCTACCTCTAAAAATGTAGTCCCTACAGGTGATTGACCGACATTTTCAATGTGTTTACAAGTTTCCATCCCCGCTTGTAGTCTGCTCATGGGATTAAGCTTATTCTTTTTTAAAGAGCCAAAGTTTCTTTGTATCCAGTAATAGGTAGAATAGGAGATATTTGGGGGGAGAAGACTGACTAGATTCTGTATTTTGGCTTTTAATTTCCAGTTCATAATTCTGTTAGAATTGTATAAACTAATTGGTTAACTGAGGTAAGACTAGGTAAAAATTAAATTGTAAAAGTTACATCTTTTGACTGAGTATTTCTACTATTTTGTAGCTGGAGTTACCACTCCCATAAAGTTCTTGCGAATAATCAAATTCAGAGTTATAAATATGTTTTTCGGCATCTATAATCTTCTCAAAACTAGCCCCTGTTAATATATTCACACCACCTTTCACTAATTCCACCCATTCGGTCTCATCGCGTAAAGTAACACAGGGCTTACAGAAAAAATATGCTTCTTTTTGCACTCCACCGCTATCAGTAAAAACTCCCTGACAATGACTTAACAAAGTAATCATATCAAAATAACCTACAGGCTGTAGAAACCGAATATGATTAAATTGTGTCTGTTCTAATAACTTGCGGGTTCGGGGATGCAAAGGGAGAACCACAGGAGTTATTTGAGAAATCAAGTTTAAAGCTTGCAAAATATCATCAAGACGATCAGGGTTATCTGTATTTTCCGCTCTGTGAATCGTAGCTAGATAAAATTGACCATTTAGTTCACTGATTAACTGGTTGGTGGCATCGGTGGCTTGGGCAATATTCCGGTAAAACAGAGCAGCATCATACATGACATCTCCAACATGACACACCCGGTTTGAACTACTGTCAACAATTCCTTCCTGTGCTAAATTAGCAATTGCAGTGTGGGTGGGACAAAATAACCAATGAGAAATGTGATCAGTAAGAACTCGATTAATTTCTTCTGGCATTTGGCGATTGAAGGAACGTAACCCCGCTTCCACATGAGCTACAGGAATATGGAGTTTAGCCGCTGCCAATGCCCCAGCTAAGGTGGAGTTAGTGTCACCATATACTAGAACTACATCGGGGGTTTCCTTCAGCAGCACTTGCTCAATTTTTGAGAGCATTTGACCGGTCATTGCGCCGTGGGAACCACCGCCAATTCCCAGATGATATTGGGGTGAGGGAATTTGCATTTCGGTGAAAAAGACATCAGACATATTAACGTCGTAATGTTGACCGGTATGGACTAGGATTTCTTGAATATGGGAGTCTGAATATTCCTTAATGGCACGGGAGACCGTTGCGGCTTTGATAAATTGTGGTCTAGCTCCCACAATGGTCAAAATTTTCATGGTTGGGTTGGTAAAATCTCTTGGTAAAGGGATAGTAGTTTTTGGGCTTCCTGCTCCCAGTTATATTTAGTTTCCACTGCTTCGCGTCCATTTTTCCCCATTTCCGCCGCAGCTTGGGGATGATTGATTAAATATTGGATAGCTTCGCTAATTTCTTGGGGATTGAGGGGATCAACACAAATCCCACAGTTATTACCTTCAATAATTTCCCGCCAGAGGGGAAAGTTAGAGGCAATGACTGGAATCCCCGCTGACATGTACTCAAACATTTTTACCGGAAGAGAATCCAAATAATTAGTTGTAGGATGAAGAACAACTAAACCAGCTACTGAGCGAGATAAAACATTAGCAACCTCTTGCCTGTTTAATTGGCCTAGTGATCGAACATTTTGCCATCCAGTTAAAGACTCTGCCTTAGCTTTTTCACCTGCATTGCTAAAGGTTCCCCCCAGTAGTAAGGTGGCATCTGTCATACCAATAGCTTGCACCATTTCCAAGATTCCTCGAATTTGGCAAATACCCCCCACGTAACAAACGCTTTTTTCCTTTTCCGGTGAAGACGATTCTGGTGTCACTAATTCTGTTAATATAGGGTAGTTATTAATGTCAATAGTTAAGGGATTTAACTTTAAAAATCGCTGCCGAATAAATGGTGTAGCGGTAACAATGGCATCAAACTTGGGGGCAGCGAAATTTTCCAGTTTTTCAATTACCCAGCTAATTGTAAATCTGATCAGATGAGGTATATAATCTTTGCCCAAGGTTTGACGGGGGACATCCTCATGAACATCATAAATAACTTTTTTACCTTGCAACTTGAGGAGTAACCCAACGGGAATTAATTCAGGATCGTGGAAATGATATATCTGGGCATTAACTTTTAAGGCTGCGCGATAGACATCATAAACTGTTTTTGTAAATCGTAAGATGCGACTACCTTTCAGCTTTGTTACTCCTCTTAAATTAACTGAGTTTTTAATTTCATTAGGAGCATTGGGAGCCACTAAATACACTGTATAGTTTTTAGATAAAGATTCGCATTCTTTTAAGAAGATGCGAGTATCTTGCCACGGGTGAACGGATGTCATCTGACAGATTATTGGTGAAGTAAGATTTATCATGTATTATTAAGAATAGACACCTGATTTTTTACCCGTTGTTTTTTCAACGAATTTCTGAATTTTTTTGATGATTCCGTGATATAAATCCCAATTATTAAAATCTGTGTAATGACGATTGGGAAGCATCATTAATTGATTAAAATCATCACGAGAAATCCGCAGTTTTTTACAAAAGAAAGTAATATCAGTTTCTAATTCATCTGGATGATATAGAGGCTCTTCTAATTTAGATAAAGCATCCGACCTAGACATTTGTCCAGAGACAATCAAACTAGAAAGATGAGGGCGGCGGTTATCATGGCCAAACTTGACAGGTAAATAATAGTTTTGGAAGAACTTAGTAAATAAAGACTCACCATGCTTTCTCCCGTAAACACGCCAGCCAATTTTTTCCTGCAATTCCACAATTGCCTTGCCTTTGTGATAAGGAAGATAATTTAACGGGCGTACAACCTGCATCTTTTTAATAAATGGATACCCCAAGTAATAATCAAAAAAACTAATTGTGTGATA